>JAAEZW010000149.1 GCA_018222665.1 Paracoccaceae bacterium | reverse complement strand
AACGTAACACTGGGCGGTAATGTGCCTTCCATCAGCGCACGCGTTGTTGAAAACCTGTCAGAGGCGGGTGCCGTCATTATGGGCAAAACTACGACCTGCGAATTGGCGTATATGACCCCAACAACCACAACGAACCCACACCATGCCGAATATACTCCTGGCGGGTCCTCTGCCGGATCGGCGGCGGCGGTGGCCGCACGTCAAGTTCCCATTGCCATCGGGTCACAAACGGGCGGGTCGGTTATTCGTCCTGCATCTTATTGCGGAACATACGGGTTTAAACCCTCTCGCGGGATTACCTCTCGCGTTGGATTTTTCCAAACTTCTGCGACATTGGATCAGGTGGGTGTGTTCACCAACGATCTAAAGGATGCAGCATTACTCTCTGATGTGATTGGTGGATTGGATCAGCGGGATGAAGCCAGCTATGATTGGCCGCGCCCTGATATGTATGCGGGCGTCACATCAGATGCGCCTGTAAAGCCATCGTTTTGTTGGTTTGATATGCCCTATCATGACCAATGCGATCAGGACGTTCTGCAGGCGATGGAACAAATCGTTGATATGCTGGGCGATCAGGTTGATCGCCTGCCTGTCGCACCCGAATTGGCAACACTGCCCGCGGTTCATAAAATCATCTACGATTATGAAATCGCGCGAAACCTTGAACCGCTGATTGCAAAAGGGGCAAATAAACTGTCTGTGGAATTGACGGACGCGCATGAGCGCGGAATGCAAATTACCAGGGTGCAATACCACGACGCACTGGATGTCAAACTGTCAAGCGAACACTTTTTCACCCAGCATTACAATGACTATGACGCTATTATTGCACCATCTGCGACGGGCATTGCCCCGCTAGCGTCCATGGGGACGACGGGAAATGCGATCAACTGTTTGATTTGGACGCTGGCGGGGTTGCCCTGTCTCACCTTGCCCCTATTTCTGGGCGAAAACGATATGCCATTTGGGTTGCAATTGATCGGCGGGAAGCAAGAGGATGACCGCCTGTTCCGCACCTCTGCATGGCTGCAAAACTATCTTCAAAACGATATCAATGAAGAGGAGAAGACGAATGTCTAAACTTGTGAACTTGATTACGGGCCTTTTCGGTTTTGGCCTATTTGCCGTGTTTATCATCGGTTTGTCGCATTCCATTTCAACTGGGTTCGCAGGCTTTATGGGCGGTTTGCCGTTTATGATCATTGCCATTTTTGTTTTGGCTTTGGCGCTATATAACCTGTGGGAAGATACACTTGGCGGCAAAGATTAACGAGGGCGCCGCCGTCCTTTGTGCGACAATGCTGTTGGGGATGGGAACTGCGCCAACCACGGTACATGCGGCCTCCTTTACTTGTAGTGAGGCGCAGCGCCATTCGTTTGCGGTCGCATCCAGTATGACACCCGCCTATCCGGGACGCACGATTGATTTTACAATCAATGGGAGTGAAATCATCGCCGATGGTGTGTTCTTTCACACCTCTTATGATGTCACATATCTGTCTGATCAGGCAGCAGAGCTTTCATTTCGCGCCCATGCATCCGATGCGGATCGCGAAGACATCTTTTTGTTTACTGAACAAACGCTTTATCACACAGCCATTGTGAAATATGGGCGCGAACCCTCGATCCAGATGAACATTTTGACATGTCAGCCCAAAGTTGGGTGATCAACTTGCCCCAAGTAGCCGTGTAGAACCATGTTGTCCAAACTTGTTGATTTTGACCGTTTCTTTACTCGCCGCATGGTGCCTGTGGCGGTTGCAATAATCATAACCGCGATTGTCAGTTTGTGGGTCGACCCACAGCCTAACGAAGGCAGTGCAAACCAAGAAACTGATCAGGATCAATAAACCCTACACGAGTGTAGTATGTTTACGTTCTGACAGTAAGAAATAGAAAATCGCCAATATGACAATTGTGCCCCCTGCGATGGTCAAATGACTGGGGCGTTCATCAATGACCATCCATACCCACAATGGTCCCAAAACAGTTTCCAATAACATCAGCATACTGACATTTGACGCCGTTGTGTAACGCGATGCACGGGTAAGCATCACAAATGAAACAGGCAATATAATCAAACCAGTAAGTGATATAATGAATGCACTGCTTAAAGTGACATCTGTCGCAGTTGATGACAGGGCAAAAGCCGTTAAACCCGCAATCAATGCCCCAATCCCCAAGGCGAGTTCAAATTCAACAGTCCGATCCTGACGCACCACGATGAAATTGATGGCAAGGCTAAAGGCCACTGCCAATCCCAGCAATGCGCCCAAAACAGTCTGCATATTGAAGTCAATATCGCCGCGTAAATCACCGTAAACGGAAACAATGATCCCCAACATCACGGTTAAGATTATGCCCCAAGATCGCAGGCTGGCGCGTTCCCCTAAAAACAGAGCGCTTAGCATCACAGAAATAATAGGAACAGTCGCCACAGCCACCAAAACGATGGCAACAGGGGCAAGGGAAATTGCGAATGCAAAAAAGCTTGTATTGGCGATTTGACAAAGGACCAGCGCAACAAAGCTTTTGGACAAATTCAGTTTCTTTGTGTCGATGCTGCGACTTCTTTTGTTCAGGCCGATCAATAGGAAAACCATGCCCGCCAATGTTGCGCGCCAGGCTAACATCGCGCCCCCGTCCATCTGTGATAGGCGCATCAACAGGCTGTCAGGCGTTAAAATCAATGCGCCAATCAGGGCCAGAAGTATGCCGAATTGCGCTTGTTGCACGGGGCGTTTTTCCATTGTGGGATTGATCCATCATGGTTAAAGGATGTGCTGGGTGAATATCGTCGTTTCGGATTATGCCATCACAATGCAATCTTGCGCCGCATCTGACCATTGTTGGCCGACAGGGCAAAATTTGAACGGATCTGCATTTCCCCCTGGGCAACTGGGCAAGTCTTGTGCAGAAAGTTGCAGGGTTGAGAATGCGAAAGCGGTGATGCCCACCAGAATAAGTTTCATTCCAAATCAACTCCCAAAAATTTTGTTTTAAAGGCAATTGCTAAATATTCCTTGGACGCACGCAGATAGTCTTTGCGCGCTGCTTCGATCTGATCTGCGTGCTTTTCTTGGGGCAAAGTGCTTGCTGCTGTGACCTGTTCCAAGTTTGTTCGCGCCATTATGTATTTACGTTCCGTATCATCCAACAATGCGGCGCAGACTTCGTCAATATATCTTATTCTCTCGGTCATGCTGTTTTCGGGACCATGCGATAGGTGTTGTCACCACGCGCGTGACATTGACGACAAACCGTGCGGGACCTGACCGCATGTAAGGTGGCCTCTTTCCCAACAACCAATATCAAATTTGAAACATCATGGGAAAACTCATGCTGGCACTGCACACAGGTCAAAACCATTTTATCGCCAGCAAAGTTCCCAAATATTTTGGATTTCAACATGATCACCAATACCGATTAAAACCAATCCATCACCACCCGCATGAACAAATAATTCAGCGTCAAAAGTGCGAAGGAGATCAAAAATTTACGGATGCGTGGGTCCCATTTGCCCAAGTCGTCTGTGTGTGTTGCGTTGCTCATTATTCTCTCCGTTGATAGAGGGATGAGGTAGCCTTGTGGTAAGTGGCGTCAACAGCGCAAAGGTTGAAATGAAAAATGCGACGGTAGGGTCTCCGTCGCATTTATGTGTGTTCAGAGCCCGATCGTGTTCACGTGCGTTTGCGCATCGGTTTGCTGTCAGCGCCTTTGCCTGCCATGGCTGCAGCCTCGCGGCGTGCCTTATTCTTTTTGCTGTTGTATTTGCCAACCTTGGGTGCGCGCATCGGTTTGCTTGGGTCACTTGCCCCTTTGCGCACCTTGGACTTTGGTTTTGGTGCGTTGTTGCTTGGGGCAGGTTTTGCATCATTCTTTTTAAAGGGAGTAACCACACCTTCGGGCAAATCCTTGACACGTTTTGGCTTTACCTTGAAATCCCGCTTTTCTGGGTGCTTGGGGCGATCTTCGGATTTGCGCCGATCGTAACGTCGTTCTTTTGGAGGATCCCCAAGCGGGTGGAAATTTGATTTCCGTCGCGGTGCATCGCCGTGTGAGCGCCCGCGTGGACGTTCGGGTTTGCGGTTGCTATCCGCGGGTGGGATGTTTGGCGCCTCGCTCAGTTGTTTGACCAATGCCCCTTCGACACGGGCGTCGGGGCCAATGGATTTGAAAAATCCATCCACGCTGGGTGCGCGCAGTTCGATGAAACTGTGATTGCCCTGAATGCGGATCGCTCCGATATCGGTTTTTGTGATATCGCCTGCCTTGCACAGCATCGGCACAACCTGACCAGGGGACAGACCATCGTCACGACCCTGTTCAAGACGCAGCCACACGCTTTCGCCGAAATCCTCATAGGTTTTCTTGAGTTGACGAGTAGGGGCCTCATAGACCTCTGAAATATCCTCTGGAGCCGACATTTTTTGGGTGTAGGTTTCCAAAAACGCGGCGGCAACGCGTTCGGCGCCGTATAGCTCCAGCAGTTTGGACACCATATATTCATGCGCGGGGTTTGTGTCGCGTGTCCATACATCATCTTCCAAAATGCGTTCATGATCCTTGGCCAACACTTGATCCGCCGTTGGCGCTGATCCCCATTCGGCGTTCAATTTTGCGGATTTCAAAATACGTTCTGCCTTGCGCAGGTTGTTTGGTGGAACGATCAACACGGATGTTCCTTTTCGTCCCGCGCGGCCTGTACGCCCAGAACGGTGCAAAAGCGTTTCGTGGTTTGAGGGCAATTCCGCATGGATCACCAAATCCAATTTCGGTAAATCAATGCCACGCGCGGCAACATCAGTGGCCACACAAATGCGCGCACGACCATCGCGCATCGCCTGTAGCGCGTGAGAGCGTTCGGATTGCGACAGCTCACCTGATAGACACACAACTGAAAACCCGCGGTTTGACAGGCGAGTGGTCAGGCGGCCAACGGTGGCACGAGTATTTGCAAACACAATTGCACTAGGCGCTTCGTGGTAGCGCAGAACATTGATGATCGCATTTTCACCATCATGTTTGCCAACCTTGATCGCCTGATATTCGATATCCGTGTGTTGGGATTTTTCCGCCAATGTTGTGATGCGAATGGCGTCACGTTGATATTTCTTGGCCAGTTGTGCGATCCCCTTGGGGACAGTCGCAGAAAACAACAGGGTGCGCCGTGTGTCAGGCGTTTCATCCAGGATCATTTCCAAATCTTCGGCAAAGCCCAGATCCAGCATTTCATCCGCCTCATCCAAAACGACGGCGCGGATTTGTGATAAATCAATGCTGCCGCGCATGATGTGATCGCGCAGACGTCCGGGCGTGGCCACAACGATATGCGCGCCGCGTTCCAATGCGCGGCGTTCATCGCGCATGTCCATGCCGCCAACACAGGACGCCATAACAACGCCCGCC
>JAAEZW010000148.1 GCA_018222665.1 Paracoccaceae bacterium | reverse complement strand
TTATTTGCACATGAATGGGCGGGAATCGATCCAGATATCATGATGGTGGCCAAAGGGATCGGTGGCGGTTTCCCATTGGGTGCTGTTTTGGCCAGCGAAAATGCCGCATTTGGCATGACCGCGGGCACACATGGATCGACCTATGGCGGCAACCCGCTGGGCTGCGCGGTTGGCAACAAAGTTTTGGAATTGGTTGGTGAGACGGCGTTTTTGGGCGAGGTTGCCGAAAAAGCCGCCTATTTTAAAGCAGGTCTTGAGGATTTGGTGGCTCGCCATCCAAACACCTTCAAATCCGTACGTGGCAAAGGATTGATGATGGGTTTGGAATGCGCCGTGCCCAATATGGATTTTGTGAATGCTGGGTATGATGCGCTGATCCTGACGGTGCCTGCGGGGGACAATGTGGTGCGATTTGTTCCCGCGCTAACGATCACAAAAGAAGAAATTGACGAGGCGCTGGCGCGCCTTTCATCTGCGGCGCAAGGCCTCAGGTAAGAACGAAAGACATAACGATGAACCACTTTTTAGATATCAACAAAGTTGCACCGCAAGAGCTGCGCAAAATCATTGATCACGCGCGCGAGATGAAAGATGCACGTCAGGGTCAGCCAAAGGGTACGATGGACGCCGAACAACCTTTGGCGGGTCACATGATTGCGCTGATTTTCGAAAAACCCTCGACACGCACGCGGGTCAGTTTTGATGTGGGTGTGCGTCAATTAGGTGGACAAACCATGGTTCTCTCGGGTGCGGATATGCAATTGGGGCATGGTGAAACAATCGCCGACACGGCCCGTGTGCTGAGCCGATATGTGGACATGATCATGATCCGCACCTTTGAAGAGGCCACTTTGTTGGAAATGGCCGAATATGCGGATGTACCCGTAATAAACGGACTGACCAACCGCACACATCCCTGTCAGATTATGGCAGATATCATGACCTTCGAAGAACACCGTGGGCCGATCAAAGGCAAAAAGGTGGTCTGGTCGGGCGATGGCAACAACGTCTTTGCCAGCTTTACGCACGCAGCGGGCCAATTTGGGTTTGACCTGACCTATACGGGGCCAGAACAATTGGACCCAGAAATGGGGTTTATCGAAGATGCCCGCGCCAAAGGATCAAATGTACAAATCGAACGCGATCCGCATAAGGCGGTTCAAGGCGCTGATTTGGTCGTGACCGACACTTGGGTTAGCATGCATGATCACCCGACAACCCGCGAACGCCGCCACAATCAACTGCGCGCTTATCAGGTGAATGCCGAATTGATGGCGCATGCAAATGAGGATGCGTTGTTTATGCATTGCCTTCCTGCACACCGCAACGAAGAGGCCACGTCCGAAGTTATGGATGGCCCAAATTCAGTGATCTTTGATGAGGCTGAAAATCGTCTTCACGCGCAAAAGGCCGTGATGCGTTGGTGTCTTGGAAAATAACAGCTCACATAAAGGAGGCGCCAGATGGCGCCTTTTTATTTTAGTGACCGCCTTCCAAAATCCCTGTGCGCACTGAATAGTTTGCGGCGATTTCATATTCTGGATCATCATCACTATCCACCATCAAATGCCCGGCTTTGGTCAACAAACTATGACAGTCGCGGCTTAGGTGGCGCAGCTGAATTTGTTTTCCAACTGCTTCGTATTTTGCAGCCACGGCCTCAATCGCTTGGAGTGCAGATTGATCCACAACGCGGCTGTCGGCAAAATCCACAATCACCTTTGATGGATCTGCGTCGATCGTAAATAGTTCCATGAACCCATCTGAGGAGCCAAAGAATAATGGACCCTGAATGCGATAGGCCTTAACCCCATCTGCGTCGATTTCGGTATGGGCGTGGATACGGCGCGCATTGTTCCATGCATAGGCCAAGGCAGAAACGATCACCCCCACAACCACAGCCACGGCCAAGTCGGTTGCAACGGTCACAATCGTCACCAAAACAATAACGAATGCATCAATCAATGGCACCTTGCGCATGATGCGGAATGAGTTCCAGGCAAAGGTTCCAATCACCACCATGAACATCACACCGACAAGTGCTGCCAGCGGTATTTGTTCAATGATCGAAGAACCAGCCAGAATAAAGAACAGCAGGAACAACGCCGCTGCGATGCCCGCAATGCGCGTGCGCCCCCCTGATTTCACGTTGATCATGGATTGCCCGATCATGGCGCAACCACCCATACCACCAAAGAACCCTGTTACGGTATTGGCCAAACCCTGGGCCACACATTCTTGACTTGCCCCGCCACGTTTGCCCGTCATTTCACCAACAAGATTCAGTGTCAAAAGGCTTTCGATCAAACCAATCGCCGCCAAAATGATCGAATAGGGCAAAATAATTTGCAGCGTTTCCCATGTGAATGGGACCGCTGGAATGTGGAAGGGTGGCAATCCACCCTCGATAGAGGCCATGTCACCCACGCGTGGAACGTCCAGTCCGAAAACGATCACAATGGCCGCAACAATACCGATACCCGCCAAGGGCGCTGGAATGACTTTGGTCAATTTGGGAAGGTAGTGAATGATCGCCATTGTTAAGGCCACTAATGCCAACATGACATATAGGGGTGTGCCACTTAACCAAACCTGACCATCGCTATCGCTGACCTTAAATTGCGTCAATTGCGCCAAAAAGATTACGATGGCCAAACCGTTCACAAATCCCAGCATAACAGGATGCGGGACCAATCGGATAAATTTACCCCATTGCATCACACCTGCAAAAATTTGCAACAGCCCCATCAAAACCACTGTGGCGAACAAATATTCAACGCCGTGTTCAATGACCAAGGCAACCATTACCACAGCCAAGGCACCCGTCGCGCCCGAAATCATTCCGGGACGTCCACCAAATAGCGCAGTGATCAAACCAATGATAAAGGCCGCATAAAGGCCCACCAAAGGGTGCACATTAGCAACAAAAGCAAAGGCGACAGCCTCGGGCACCAAGGCCAATGCAACCGTTAGACCAGATAAAATTTCAATACGCAGGCGGGATGCGGTGAACCCTTCATCGTTCATCAGGCTCAGATCCGGCTTTGCCATACGTGCAAAGCGCGCCATAATTGCAGGTGTCATAACGTACCCCTTTGGTGTGAGTTCGCGCTTAGATATCCAAGTTTTTTAATATTGGAAAGCAAGATGACCCAAATTCACATAAAATGTCATTTTACCTATCGCACCATCACAGGTAATTATTCCCAGACTCAGACGTAAGGAACGGATCATGCGTAAAACAAAAATCGCAATCATTGGCGGTTCAGGAATCTACGATATCGACGGTTTGGTGGATGCAAAATGGACAGATGTTGAAACACCTTGGGGCGCACCATCGGATCAGGTTTTGACAGGCACATTAAACGGCGTCGACATGGTGTTTTTGCCCCGACATGGGCGCGGGCACGTCTATTCGCCCACAACAGTGCCATACCGCGCGAATATTGATGCGCTGAAACGATTGGGCGTCACCGATGTGATCAGTGTTTCGGCCTGTGGTTCCTTCCGAGATGAGATGGCCCCTGGCGATTTTGTTGTCGTGGATCAATTTATTGACCGTACCTTTGACCGCGAAAAATCGTTTTTTGGAACGGGCTGTGTGGCCCATGTTTCGGTCGCGCATCCCACCTGTCCCCGCCTCTCGGCGGCCTGCGTTAAGGCGGCAAGCGATGCTGGGATCACCGTCCACAATGGCGGCACCTATTTGGCAATGGAGGGTCCACAGTTTTCCAGTATTGCAGAAAGTAAGATGTACCGCGAAATCTGGGGCGCAGATGTGATTGGCATGACCAATATGCCAGAGGCGAAATTGGCCCGTGAAGCCGAGCTGTGCTATGCCTCGGTCGCGATGATCACAGATTATGACAGTTGGCACCCAGAACACGGTAGCGTCGATATCACGTCAATCATTGCAACACTGCAAGGAAACGCAGGCAAAGCACGCGATTTGGTTGGCCGTCTACCCGCATTGTTGGGCCAAGATCGTGACGATTGTCCACATGGCTGCGATAAAGCTTTGGAATTTGCAATCATGACCGCCCCCGATAAACGCGATCCCGAATTGATTGCGAAACTGGATGCAATCGCAGGTCGCGTACTTTAAGGATCAGACATGAAAACTGTAAAAGACTACATTCGCACCATCGTTGATTTTCCGCATGAGGGGATCATGTTTCGCGATGTCACGACACTTTTTGCCGACCCGCGCGGATTTCGCATGTGCATCGATCAAATGCTGCACCCTTACGCGGGTCAGCCAATTGACAAAGTTGTTGGGTTAGAGGCGCGTGGATTTATCCTTGGTGGGGCCATTGCCCATCAGTTGGGCACAGGATTTGTGCCCGTTCGCAAAAAGGGCAAATTGCCTGGAAACACCATTTCGCAAGATTACAAACTGGAATACGGCGAAGCGATCGTTGAAATCCATGACGACGCGATCGAAGCGGGTGAGCGTATCCTAGTTGTTGATGATCTATTGGCCACAGGCGGCACGGCAGAGGCGGGCATAAAGTTGATTGAACGCCTTGGTGGGGACATTGTTGGATGTTCATTTATTGTGGATTTGCCTGAATTGGGTGGGCGCAAAAAGCTTCAGTCCATGAATATGGACGTGCAGGTCCTGTGCGAATTCGACGGGCTTTAATCCTGACCCAAATAAGCGCGTACGCAGTCTTGGACACGGCGAAATCTATCGCCCCCCAAATGCGTACCGCCAAACCATCGCGTGACGATCACAACGTGATCAAACAGTTCTTCACGTTCTAAGATACGTAGGATGACAATTCCTGCCCCCGCTTCGCCGTCATCATTTTTGATTCCACCCTCGCTTGATGATAGAAGCGCCCATGTATTATGGGTCGCCTTGGCAAATTTTTTCGAACGTTTTAATTGCTTTAATACCGCCAACGCGTCGGCCTTGGTCTTGGCCTCTGACCCAGTTACCGCGTATTTAGAACCACGGTCTGTTAAAACTGGATCAATCTGTTTCATGCGTGCTAGTTAGTTTCTTCCTCAAGATGCATTTTCATATCAACCAAAACTTGCTGCAAAGCAACCGTTTCTCGCAATAACCGCTTTGTTTCGTTGATTGTGATGATACCGTCATCGATGGATTGATGGTATTCTGACATTAGATTCGCAAACCGTTGCGAAAGGGCAATCACATCGGAATTCACGCCCCCTGCCCCGTATTCTTCTGAACTTGACTCACGACAATTGCGGGACAATGTTGCGCCGATCACCTCGGCCAAGGCGATTGTTACATGTGGAAAGCTGGCCGTTTTTTCCAAGGCTGCAACGGCATCAATGGGCATATAGCGGTCATCGTGTTCGGGATTATCGGAATAATACCGGCCTAATGTTGCCTTTGACTTACCAGTAATTGTGCAGGCGTTTTCAATTCCCCCATCTTTGACCAAAGCCTCT
>JAAEZW010000147.1 GCA_018222665.1 Paracoccaceae bacterium | reverse complement strand
CACGCCGATTTCACGTCGCGTTAGCACCAAAAAAACCGGCGTGCAACGCGAATCGCCACACGCCAATCAAGTGTTAATCGCAGCGTATAGCTGCAGGTCCACCGATTTTCAAGGCCGATCAATCACCTAGTTATCTGACGATATAAGGTGAGATTGGAATGATCACACAGTATCACCGCTTACACAGCACTGTAGATAAAAGCTGATACGAAACAAAGATTTGCTGCTTTACGCGAAAAAGCCCCACAGCATCTGAAGGCCCGAGCGGAACACCCAATCAAAGATCCCAAAGAATGTCGCAGCAAGTGCACTCATCACGAAAACCATACCTGTCGTCAACAAAACTTCGCGGCGCGTTGGCCACGTCACTTTTGAAACTTCCGAGCGGACTTGCTGGATAAACTGGAATGGATTTGTCGTAGCCATCTGCGTACTCTCTGTGAATTGCACTGTTCACCTATCGCTTTGAACTGATGATTTCAAGAGCACATCTTTTGCGTGACCATTACTACTGCATGATTATTGTCATAATGATTATTTTATTTCAACCAACTTGCACACAAATCTGAGTAAGTTACTAGCGCTCATCGGCAAAAACAGAAGTCTATTGAATTGTTACAATTGAGCGCCATGAAAAGTCACAAACACGCACGAAACCTTGCATTTTTGTCTATTTGAGAAAAGTTGACATCTACGGCGGATCGAACACGATTTATAAGCACCGTCAATTGTGCTATACTGTGTTGGCGAAAGGACTGGTATCGTGACACAAAATGAGTGCGATAACCTAAGCCCATCAAATCGCGTCAGAAAAGACATGGATGCGCGTGCGATTTCACAACTATCGGATTTGCACTTTCCTCCCAAGCTCGCAAAGAGAGAAAGTGAAATTTTACCATTATTGCTTGCTGGTGTACAAGAGATGAGATTGCATCCTCCCTAAGTGTATCACCCGAAACGGTAAAGTTGCACACGCGGAACATTCTTTCAAAATTTGGCGCAACCACGGTGCGTGATGGGGTTTTACGACATGAACCTCTATAAAATCGCTATGGCGTGGGCGGACAGGGAAGTGATCGTTTTGAGAACCTGTTTCAGTGCGTGTGCCAAATCCTGCCTGGACGAAAAGACGTTGGGATCACAAACAAACTCAACATAACTGTGATGCAGGACGCATTGTCAGAGTTCAAATTTACATATGTCGCCAACGGTTCGCTTGTCGATGCAATAGCACCCGGAAATTTGTTGGACGGACCTGAAGACGCCGATCATGCCCAAACGTTTTGGATTATTCCGGGAACAACCCTGAATATGTTTGATCCCTACAAATTGAGTTTCGGCATGAAATTTAAAGATGAATTCCAAAACAACGCAGGATGATTTGCCAAACAGGCGAGCTACCCGGCACGCAGACTTGAATATATTTTTGAATTCGATCCGGCGGGCGTCCCCGACCTCATCCAGTACGACGCGCTAAGTAGAACGCACGTGATAGATAACTACCCTTTGGATGTAGACACAAACGGACCCAGATTGTCGATCATCGACACATCGCCAAGAGTACCGATGAGCCTGCGGGTTAAATGGAAATGGAACGAACTTTAGCCTTAAGGTGGCAGGGGCAGCAGGGTTCGAACCCGCGACCTACGGTTTTGGAGACCGTCGCTCTACCAGCTGAGCTATACCCCTATCCACGCTGTGGATACGATGCCATTCACGGGAATTCAAGTACAAAACGCCCGAAAAGTTGATTATGCAATTGCATCCAATAACCGCTGTCCAATCTGTTGATGATCGCGTTGAGAGGCAGGCATGCGCGACATCGCGAGTTGTATAGAAACGACCTGGTCCTTCACCTGCGATACGGCGTCATACATCCCAGGATAAAACCCAATCAAATCCGCAACTCGAAATTCAAATTTGGGATGCGACGCTTGTGGTTTTTTTTACCAGTGAACAACAGTTTTCGCGCACCAACGTGCACGCATGATCGTTAAATTGCGGAGCCATTGGTCTCTTAGCGTACGAAACACAATATCTGCCAATGCTGCATCAATAGTGATAAGTTTCGTAATCAAATGTTTGGTAAAATGGCATTCAACAAAGTCAGTCTCGGGAAATAGATCATATAATAGGCCAACGGCCGTCACAAATCGATCGTTGCGTCTGGGATGCACGCGGTAAAACGGATTGGATTGATTGACGATACTGAGGGCCTCGATCAATACAACCTGTGCGTTTTCAATAATTTCATGTATCGCATCATCCTCGGTATAGAACCCAGCGCCAGAATGCTGCGCGCAAAGGTTAAGATTGGGCAGGCACATTTCACGCTCTAACATGGCGCTGAAGGGATCTGGAAATTTACCCCCAAAGGTATCCGCGCGCGCCCCAGACAAACACCGCAAGGGTGCTTCCAAGATTTTTTCAGACCACGAAACAAGTTTTTCGAATTAACATATTGGCATAGAATAAAATCGACTGGACGTGCGTCCATCGCCACATTGCTCATATCTCACCACCTAATTTTCACCCAAAATCAGGGATCGCATGATTCTGTTTCTAGTTCGCTAACAAGAAATCTGAATTGCCGCCTTGTCAGCAGCATCCATGGAGGCATATGGTGCATCAAATGTCACGGCTGAGGATGATTTGATGGCGATTCAAACTGTTGGTGTGATTGGCGCGGGTCAAATGGGGAATGGTATTGCCCATGTACTTTCACAGTCTGGCTATACCGTTTTCCTGAATGATGTAAATCAAGACGCATTAGAACGCGCCATTGAACGCGTCAGAAAAAATATGGATCGACAGTTGCGCAGCGGAAAGATTTCAGAGGTTGAAATCAACGCAGCGATGGGGCGGATCAAAACGACGCTGGATTTAGCGGAATTGGGCACATCGGATCTGATTATCGAGGCCGCAACCGAAGATGAAAGCGTAAAGCAAAAGATTTTTGACAGCGTGCTACCGCATCTAAAGCCAGAAACGATTTTAACATCGAATACGTCATCAATTTCGATCACGCGCTTGGCCAGCCGCACGGACCGACCTGAAAAATTCATGGGGTTCCATTTTATGAACCCTGTGCCCGTCATGCAGTTGGTTGAACTTATTCGTGGCATTGCAACAGATAAGGATACGTATAATTCATGCCTTGAGGTCGTGAATTCCCTTGGTAAAACTGCGGCAAGCGCCGAAGATTTTCCCGCATTCATCGTAAACCGCATCCTGATGCCTATGATCAACGAAGCGGTCTATACGCTTTATGAAGGTGTGGGATCTGTACGGTCAATTGACCAATCCATGAAACTGGGCGCCAATCATCCAATGGGCCCGCTTGAACTGGCCGATTTTATTGGATTGGACACGTGTTTGGCGATCATGAATGTACTGCATGATGGATTGGCAGATACCAAATATCGCCCCTGTCCGCTGCTGACGAAATATGTGGAAGCGGGTTGGTTGGGTCGCAAAACCCAGCGTGGTTTTTATGATTATCGCGGGGAAACCCCAGTTCCAACCCGATAGGCTCAAGCGATTCCAATTGTTTTTGCGCGAAGCCACTTCATAAAGCCGCGCGGATCACTGGACCATTCTTTGATTTCATCACGATCAATCGCTGCGCGTACGATTGGGGCCTGTGGCTTATTCATTGCGATAACAACTTCGCGGATCAATAATCCCTGCCGCAAAGTTGCAGAAATTTGGTTTGCAATCTGATAAAGCCGCGAATTTGCACCCGGGAAAAAGACAGGAACCACAGTGGCATTGGACCGTTGGATCATTTTTGCAGTGAACGGATTCCATTCACGTTCCACAACAGGTCCCATCATTGTATCGGATGAAGCGACCTTACCAGATGGAAAAATCACGATTACGCCATCATTTGCCAAATGTTCCATTGCGCGCTTTCGCATTTCAATGCTTTTGGCGATTGCATCGTCTTCGTGGTCAAACGGTACGGGAATCATAAAGTCCGCAATCTGATCCACATCGGTCAAAAGCGAACGTGTCAAAATTTTATAATCTTTGCGCACATGCCCAATCAATTCCGCCAGCACCATGCCATCCACCAAACCATGTGGGTGATTGGCCGTGATAATCACAGGGCCCGATTTGGGAATTTGGGCCAATTGTTCTGCAGGCGTTTGCACATCAATTCCCATGACATCTAACGCCTGGGCAAAAAACGCATGGCCTTTTGGAATGCCACGACGTTCGAACGCACGGATGCGGGACAGCAAGCGCCATTTTCCTGTCAAAAATTCAATTGTCTGAATTGTTTTGCGCTGAAGCGGATTTGGGAAGGTTGTCGCATAGGATAGTTTGCGGCCGTCATAGGGCTGATCTTCCAAAGCAGCGCTGTCCTGATCCGATGTTTGCTCCGTCGCCATGACTATTGGTCTTCACCAAAGCGATTGGCAATGAGTTCGCCAAGGGCGTTCAAAAGCTCTTGCGCTTGCGCCCCTTCGGTTGTGATAACAACCTGCGTGCCTTTCGATGCAACCAACATCAACAGCCCCATTATACTGTCGCCACAGGCGTCAACACCGTCTTTTTCAATCGTGGCGCTCGCGTCAAACTGTTCAACCATGTCAACGAATTTTGCAGATGCACGCGCGTGCAAACCTTTTTCATTTACGATGGTGAATGTCCCCTGAGAAGTGCTCATGCGTTATCCGCCCCTATTTGCCGTCCATGCTATCCAGGTATTTTCGTCCCGCGTCAATGGAGGCCGTGATTGCGGCCTCTAACGGCAGATGACGCGATTTGGCAAGTTTCACAAGAACAGGCAGGTTCACACCATACAGAATTTTACGGTCATCCCCCCGACACGCAGGCAACGCAAGGTTTGAAGGACTGCCACCAAACATGTCGGTGACGATCACAACACCATCGCCTGTATCAACCTCATCAGCGAGGGCACAAATCTGATCTTGTTTTTCGCGTCTGTTATGTTCGGCCTCGATCGCGACAGAGGCCATGCCAACCTGTCGTCCAACGACATGTTCGACTGCTGCCAAATATTCCTTGGCAAGTCCCCCATGCGCAACGATCACGATCCCGATCAAAATTTGCCCTCAATTCCCACACACGGCTAAATTTTTGCCCTGCGCTCTAACTCTCTGTGTCGTACTGACACCACCCAACCATGATTTGCAAGCGCCTTAGCCACGGTTTCCGCAAGGGCAACTGAACGATGCTGACCACCCGTACAGCCAAACCCAATTGAAAAATGAGTTTTGCCCTCATCCACATAGGCTGGCAAGAGGAAGACGGATAAATCCATCACTTTTGCGAAAAATTCCTCAAAACGCGTGTCATTTTGGACAAAATTTTGCACACCATCTGATCTTCCATCTAGGGATCTTAGGGACGGATCCCAATAGGGGTTATTCAAAAAACGACAATCAAAAACCATGTCGATT
>JAAEZW010000146.1 GCA_018222665.1 Paracoccaceae bacterium | reverse complement strand
CGTCAACGGCTGCGTCATCGGTCAACATTGACAATGTAACGTCCATCATCAAGGTTTGCGCCGCATCCCATTTAGAATAGGGATCTGTGTCATTCGACATTAAAAACGATAACCGATCCCGATCAACCGCATGATCAATAAGAACAGGTGCGGAAAATTCGCGCAAGATTGACGGGATTGGCCGATCCGTCAAACCATCAAACCGCAGGGTTTGCGATTTTTCGGTCAATTCAAAAATTTGCGTCGGTTGAATTTCCGCCCCCGATTGATCCAACAAACCAACAGCAAGCGGAATGACAAAGTTTGGTTTTTCAGGTTGACCCGGTGTGGGGGCCGTGGACTGTTCAAACGTTAATTCAAAGCACCCGTTTTCAAAGGTTTCGCTGACCTTAACCTGCGGTGTGCCTGCCTGTTGATACCACAGTTTGAACTGACTTAGATCGCGGCCTGTTGTGTCCTCAAACGCGGCAAGCCAATCTTCGATGGTTGCCGCCTGTCCGTCATGTTGATCAAAATAGCGCTCTACCGACTTGTAATACGCCGCGTCCCCCACCAGCGTTTTTAACATGCGGATTAATTCAGCGCCCTTTTCATAGACGGTCAGCGTGTAAAAATTGTTGATCTCAACAAAACTTTCGGGCCGTACAGGATGGGCAAGGGGCCCTGCATCTTCGCGGAACTGTCGTGACCGCATCAGAAACGCATCCCCAATGCGTTTCACAGGCGCACTGCGCATATCGGCGGTGAATTGCGAATCCCGAAATACCGTTAGCCCTTCTTTCAGGCACAGTTGAAACCAATCGCGGCAGGTGATGCGATTGCCCGTCCAGTTGTGAAAATATTCATGCGCGATGACCGCTTCGATCAATTCGAAATTTGTGTCTGTGGTAATGTCATTGTTGGCCAAAATGTAGGTGCTGTTGAAAATATTCAGTCCCTTGTTTTCCATCGCTCCCATATTGAAATCATCAACGGCCACAATGTTAAAAACGTCCAAGTCGTATTCGCGCCCATAGACACGTTCATCCCAGTCCATCGACGCCTTTAGCGCTTGCATGCCGAATTCACATTTGTCCTGATCACCGTCACGGACCCAAATGTTAAGTTCCACATCACGTCCCGATTGGGTGGTGAAGCGATCTTGGTGATTAAACAGCTCGCCTGCGACAAGCGCGAACAGATAGGCGGGTTTGGGCCATGGATCGTGCCATTCGGCACTGCCTGTTTCTGATGAAATCAAGTTGCCATTTGACAAAAGGACGGGATGATCGCCGTGAATGCGCACATCAAATTTTGCCAAAACATCGGGGCGGTCAGGATAATAGGTGATCTTGCGAAACCCCTCGGCCTCGCACTGTGTGCAATACATGCCGTTGGACATATAAAGGCCCTCAAGTGCGGTGTTTGCGCTGGGGTTTATTTCAACCTCTGCTTCCCAGATGAATGGGGCATTGGGAACAACACAGTCCAAATATGTATCTGAGATATTGGGCGATACGGGGGCACCGTTAATCTTGGCCCAGACCAACTTCATCTCTGCCCCGTCTAATATAAACTGATTTGTTTTTGCATCGGGGTTTGGGCGAAACGCAATGCGCGAAACGACCCGTGTCTTGGTTGGGTCCAAATGAAAAACCAGCTCGGTTTTGTCGATCAAATACGCAGGCGGTGTGTAATCTTTTAGGTAGATCGTTTGATCGATGTCTTTTGCCATACGTCCTGGTCCTTCGAACTTGTCTTTTTAAACATAGACCCTAGCTCGGAAATTGACGGTTGCAATGTGCAAAATGTAGGAACTAGGCGTCAGTGTCGGCACAAAAAGAACAGATAACAATTCTTTGGTTCAAACGCGACTTACGCATTGAGGATCACCCAGCCCTTTGCCATGCGGCGCAGTTTGGGTATCCAATACTCCCACTTTATGTGGTTGAGCCTGCTTTATGGATGCAATCAGATTGTAGCGGTCGTCAATGGGAATTTACCAAAGAATGTCTTTTTGATCTTCGTGCGCAGCTTGGCGCATTGGGCATGCCCTTGGTCGTGCGCTTGGACGCAGTGCGTAAAGTGTTAAGCGAACTCGCGACCACTTTTGACGTCAAACATCTGGTCGCGCATGAGGAAACTGGAACGACCTGGACGTTTCAGCGCGATCTGCGGGTTCAGGCATGGTGCCGTGAAAACGCAATTAATTTCACCGAACTTCCCCAGTCTGGTGTTGTACGTCGGTTGGATACGCGCGATCACTGGGCACGTGCACGGGATCGGTTTGTGGATGGGGTGCGCCTGAAAACCCCAAAGGCGCTGAAACCCATCGACATTGACGTCGAACATATTCCAGATTGGGCGGATATTTCTGGTGAAGCCGATCGCTGCACATTGCGCCAGCATGGCGGGCGCAGGGCGGCGCTGTCGTCATTGGATAAATTTTGGGGAAATGGTATCAAGACCTATCGCTGGGCCATGTCCTCGCCCGTGACGGCGCCCCATGCATGTTCGCGGATATCGCCGCATTTGGCGCTGGGGGTGATGAGCATTCGAGAGGTTGCACAATTGTCCGCACTGCGTTCCAAGAGTTTCTCGACAGCTGCAAAAAAGGGATATGCGTCCTTTCAATCGCGTCTTGCGTGGCGTGATCATTTTATCCAAAAGCTTGAGGATCAACCCGATTTGGATCAGGTTGCCATGCATCGCGCCTATGACAATTTGCGTCCTCTTGACGGAAATGAAATGCTCTTATCTGCATGGGAAAAGGGGGAAACAGGCCTGCCGTTTCTCGATGCTTGCATGCGGTCTCTACAGGCGACGGGGTGGTTAAATTTCCGCATGCGGGCCATGGTGATGTCTGTTGCCGCTTATAATCTGTGGCTCGATTGGCGCGCGGCGGGGACACGTTTGGGTCGCTTGTTTACGGATTATGAACCAGGCATTCATTGGTCGCAGGTTCAAATGCAGTCGGGGATCACAGGGATGAATAGCATTCGCATCTATAACCCGATGAAGCAGGCGGTTGAGCATGATCCAAACGGCGCCTTTGTGCGTCGGTGGTGCCCAGAGCTGCGGGATGTGCCCGATGCCTTTTTACATGAACCTTGGAAATGGGAGAATGCGAAAAACCCCCTTGGCAAAACCTATCCCGCCCGTGTCGTCGATTTCGAAGCCAGCGCGCGCGCGGCCCGTGATCGGATTTGGGCAGTTCGTAAAGATCGTACCACCAAAGCGGAAACCGCAAAAGTGATCGAAAAGCATGCAAGCCGAAAAACACCAACCCGCAGGCGCAGGACCACGCCAAAAAAGACCGTAGATCAAGCACAATTGGGATTTAATTTCTGATGGCCAAAATGCGGAAAAAATCTGATTTACCAACGAAACTATGCGCCACATGTGGCTTGCCGTTCACATGGCGCAAAAAGTGGGAAAAAACCTGGGATGAGGTTCGATTTTGCTCGCAAAAATGCAGGTCGCAGAAAAATGCCAGTCGGTTTCATGAAAAAACTGAAGAAGTTTCAGGGTAATTGGTTAGTAAAGCTTACCAATCCTGTTGCTGATGGGAAACTTCGGTTCTATATAGACTGTAAACAACCTTAATTTTTGGGAGCATGTCATGTCCGAACGCATCGAACTTAGCGGTTTGAACGTCGCTGTCGAACTTCAACATTTTATCGAAACACAGGCGCTTCCGAGGACGGGTGTGGAGCCAAGCACGTTTTGGTCGGGTTTGGCCGAGATCGTCGCGAAATTGGGTCCGAAGAACGCAGCACTGCTGAAAAAGCGCGATGATCTGCAAGCACAGATCGATGCATGGCACATCGAACGTCGTGGATCAGAGCATAAACCAGCGCAATATGAACAGTTCCTGCGTGACATCGGTTATTTGGTTGAGGAAGGTGATGCGTTCCAGATTGATACCGTAAATGTGGATCCTGAAATTGCCTTGACACCTGGGCCGCAGCTTGTGGTTCCGATCACGAACGCACGCTTTGCCTTGAATGCTGTTAACGCGCGTTGGGGCAGCCTTTATGATTGTTTCTATGGCACGGACGCGATGGGCACATCGCCACCCGCAGGTGGATATGATCGCGGCCATGGTGCCCGCGTTGTTGCACGCTCTCGCGTGTTCTTGGACGAAACTTTCCCAGTTCAGGGCGCAAGCCATGCGGATGTGCGCCGCTATTACGTGCATGATGGTCAACTTTTGGTGGACGACATGCCATTGGCGCAGCCTGAAAAATTTGTGGGCTACACAGGCAATGCCAAAGCCCCCGATTCAGTTTTGTTGAAAAACAACGGCCTGCACGTTCAGTTGATTTTTGATCGCGCACACGCCATTGGCGCACGTGATCAGGCGGGCTTGGCCGATGTGGTTATTGAAAGTGCGCTGTCTGTGATTATGGACCTAGAGGATTCTGTCGCCTGTGTTGACGCCGCAGATAAGGTCGAGGCCTATTCAAATTGGCTGGGTCTGATGAAGGGAGATTTGACATCAACCTTTATGAAGGGCGGCACTGAGATGACGCGCGTGTTAAACGAGGATCGCGAATTCACGCTGCCAAATGGTGATGCAACCATGACTCTAAAGGGGCGCGCGGTGCTGTGGATCAGAAACGTGGGTCATTTGATGACAACACCCGCCGTGTTGGATGCCGAGGGTGGCGAAATTTTTGAAGGATTGCTGGATGCATTGGTGTCAGTCGCAATTGCGATGCACGATCTGAAAAACGACACAGGCAATTCCGCGCATGGTTCTGTCTATGTGGTTAAACCAAAAATGCATGGCCCCGAAGAAGTCGCATTCACCAATGAAATCTTTAATCATGTCGAAGACATTCTTGGCCTGCCACGCAACACTGTCAAAATCGGCATCATGGACGAAGAACGCCGCACGACTGTGAACCTAAAAGAATGCATTCGCGCCGCAAAATCCCGCGTTGCCTTTATCAACACGGGCTTTTTGGATCGCACAGGGGATGAAATCCACACAAGCATGGAGGCGGGCCCCTTTAGCCGCAAAGATTTCATCAAGCGCAAGGCATGGATCGGTGCCTATGAAAACTTGAATGTTGATATCGGGCTGGAGTGTGGTTTGCAGGGACGCGCACAAATCGGCAAGGGCATGTGGGCGATGCCCGATGCCATGGCGGCAATGATTGAACAAAAGATTGAGCATCCAAAATCTGGCGCAAACTGCGCCTGGGTGCCCAGCCCAACGGCCGCGACATTGCATGCCTTGCACTATCACAAAATCGACGTGATCGCGGTACAGGATAAAATCAAAGCAGGTGGGCGCCGCGCGCATGTGAATGCCGTGTTGGATATTCCATTGGCGGCCTTCAAAAAATGGAGCGAGGCGCAAATCATGCGCGAGGTTGAAAACAACGCCCAAGGTATTTTGGGATATGTTGTGCGCTGGATTGATCAGGGAGTCGGATGTTCCAAGGTTCCAGACATCAACAACGTTGGTTTGATGGAAGACCGCG
>JAAEZW010000145.1 GCA_018222665.1 Paracoccaceae bacterium | reverse complement strand
CTGATTGCCCCTCTTCCGCGAGGGCATAAAGTGATTGTTCGGCCTCAACAATCTGTTTTTTTGGATCTTGATCCACATCTGCGCGTCGCGCACGGGCGGAAATATCATCGCCCACTCGGATCAATTCGCGCCGCATGGCCAGATCATAAATCAGCTGTGCATAATCGCGCACTGCAAAACCCGCAATCGCGGCACCCGCCAAACGCGCCAAATAGGCCGATCCACCCAGTTCGCGCAGACCCACGTCATCGGACAAAAAGGCGTCCAAGGTGACAGGCGAGGCAAGATTGTTTTTTACAATCCGTGCGGCGGCCACTTCGAAAATGCGGGCATGCACAGGTTCATAGAAATGCTGTGATTTGATGATCGAGGCAACGCGGTCATAAATTTCGTTGTTGGTCAGGATCGCGCCTAGCAATTGCTGCTCCGCCTCAATGGAATGGGGCATCGTATCGGGCAGTTGGATTTCTGCGCCTGTCGGATTGATCTCTGCAACTTTGTTCATATTTTCCCTCGCGTCGTGCGACAGGTTTTAATCTGCCCCCGTGTTAGGGGCAAATTGTATATTTCTGTGGATAACCTGTGGATTAGCATATCTTGGGGGGTAAATCCACAAAAACGCTAAATATAGACTGTGCGTTGACAAATTTTTCGGTAACTATCCTTTATTTCCCATCCGCTTTTCTTGCCATTCACGCGGGTTGTTTAGGAATTTTTCCACCTCTGCCAAGGTGCCAGTATCATATGAATTTTGTGACTTGGCTTCGGCCAAAACATCCCACCATGTGCATAGGTAATGTAGGCTAACTCCATGATCTGATAGGGTTTTGATCGTCTCGGGGAAGATGTCATAATAAAAAATCACGGCTGTATGTGCACAGCTTGCGCCAGTTTCACGGATCGCATCCACAAAGGACAGTTTTGACCCCCCATCGGTTGTTAGATCTTCGACCAACAAGACACGCTGATCTTCGCTCATCGCGCCTTCGATTCGGGCGTTGCGACCATAACCTTTGGGTTTTTTGCGCACATAGGTCATAGGCAGCGCCATGCGTTCTGCAACCAGTGCAGAAAACGGAATGCCCGCTGTTTCGCCGCCTGCAATGTTGTCAAACGCCTCAAGCCCTGCATTGCGCATGACGGTCACGGTCATGAAATCCATCAGGGTTGATCGGATACGCGGATAGCTGATCAATTTACGGCAATCCACATATGTTGGGCTTGGCAGGCCAGAGGCAAGTGTAAACGGATCCTCAGCATTGAAATGCACTGCCTTGATTTCAAGCAACATACGAGCCGACAGACGGGCGATTTCGGAAGCGTCGGGATAAGAACTGGGGATCATGAGAATTTCCTTTTACTCAGCGGACCAAAAAACATCAAAACCAGGGTCAAAAACGGTTAATTGACCCTCGGGTGTTTCGATTTTGGATGGGAATTTTACGGGTGTGTCCTGTTTTGTCAGCGTCATAGTGCCGGTGTTCACAGGTAGGCCATAGAAGGCAGGACCGTTTTCACAAGCAAAGGCGCGCAACTGATCAAGTGCGCTAGCGTCCTCAAACACATGGGCCAATAGGGACATGGTATTTGATGCGGTAAAGCACCCTGCACAGCCGCAAGCGCTTTCTTTATGATGGTCCAAATGCGGGGCGCTGTCTGTGCCTAAGAAAAAGCTTGCATCGCCGCTGGTTGCGGCCTCAACCAATGCCTGACGATGTTCTTCACGCTTGGCAATGGGCAGGCAGTAATAATGCGGCTTGATCCCGCCGACCAAGATGTTGTTGCGGTTGATGATCAGGTGATGGGTCGTGATAGTCGCGCCCAAGTTATCCCCACCTGCACGGGCATAATCTACACCATTCTTTGTGGTGATATGTTCCATAATCACACGCAATTCTGGGATTGCGCGGCGCAATGGGTCCAGAGCCGTCTCAATAAACGCAGCCTCGCGATCAAATATGTCGATGTCGTCATGCGTGACTTCACCATGCACGCAAAGGGGGCATCCAATCTCGGCCATTTTATCAAGAACGTGCCGCACCTTTTCGAAATTGCGCACGCCTGAGGCCGAATTTGTAGTGGCACCTGCGGGGTAAAGTTTTACTGCGGTGATCAATCCCGATGTATAGGCCGCGGCCAAATCCTCTGG
Organism: Paracoccaceae bacterium; assembly: GCA_018222665.1. GTDB lineage: Bacteria > Pseudomonadota > Alphaproteobacteria > Rhodobacterales > Rhodobacteraceae > HIMB11. The sequence continues at coordinate 3,375 of JAAEZW010000145.1, read as the reverse complement.
GTCCGAATCCTCGGTCAGATAAAGCGTCATAAGGGGCGTGAACGCAGCGTCCGCGGGCATTGCCGCCAAAATTCTATCCCGATAGGCGCGCGCATCATCCGCGCGCACGACGGGTGGCACCAAATTCGGCATGATGATCGCGCGATCAAAATGACGTGTCGTGTGGGGCAAAACAGTGTTTAGCATGGCACCATCGCGCAGGTGCAGATGCCAATCATCGGGGCGGGGCAGGGTGATTGTTGTGCTCATGCCCCTGCGGTTACACAAAATACGCGCAGGTTTCTAGTCCAGTTTGACGGAATTATTCTGCCGCCGTTTGTTCCACCAGCTGGAGTACTGCAACTAATTTGGGGGGGCGGTTGGATGCAGGCGCAGCGTATGTTGGCACACGAGTTTTGTCAGCAAGGGACCAGGACGGGCCTTTGCATGCCCCAAAAGGGCGCGCAAATGGCGTAACATGTCGCGCCGCCCACGCTGCAATTTATAGAACTCTGTTGCAGGGTCGTTCGATGTCAGGGCTGTAATCGCGGGCAAAAAACGCGTCGCCTGAAAAAATTCTGTTGGATCGACTGATTTCACGATATTGCGCAGGTGAATGATTTCACCTGACTTTGACAGATGATCCAGCATTTCATCACTTCCGTCTTCGCCATCATTGGATAAAATCACTATATCGGCAAATCCAAGTATTTTGTAGTAGGCGATCCATTCCAACAGGAAGGCGCCCTCATTCTTTTGCGTTGTGACAGCCGTGATTTTTACCCAGCACCTCAATCATGTTTTGGAGTCACCCTAAACACCAATGCCAAATTTAACAATTTCAATGCTGGGATAGTGTGCAAATCATCCTATCTTAAGGCGTCTATATGACTTTTTTTGCGATACCTCGGCGCTTGACCACAAGAAAACAAAGTGCAGCATGGGGATAGAAAGAGCGAGGAGATGGAATGAGCGTATTTACTTCAATTGATGATGTGCAGAACAAATTGTCTGAAAAGGGCTATGTGTGTTCTCGTGCGCTTGCCACAGTGGTGTTTTTGTCGCTGAAACTTGGGCGCCCACTCTTTCTTGAAGGCGAAGCGGGTGTTGGCAAAACCGAAATCGCCAAAGCGATGGCCGCTGTTTTGGGGCGCAAGCTGATCCGTTTGCAATGTTACGAGGGGCTTGATGCATCTTCGGCGGTGTATGAATGGAACTTTCCTGCGCAAATGGTAGCGATCCGTACGGCCGAGGCCGCGGGGGGATCAAATAAAGATGCCTTGCAAACGGAATTGTTCAGCGATCAATACCTCATCAAGCGCCCCCTGCTTGAGGCGATGCAACCCGATGAAAATGGTGCGCCGATTCTATTGATTGATGAATTGGACCGGACCGATGAACCCTTTGAGGCCTTCTTATTAGAAGCGCTGTCGGATTTTCAGGTGACAATCCCAGAATTGGGAACCATCAAGGCACCTGAGCCCCCAATTGTCATCCTAACCTCAAACCGTACCCGCGAGGTGCATGACGCCCTGAAACGGCGCTGTCTGTATCACTGGGTCGATTATCCAAACTTTGAACGCGAGGTCAGTATTTTGAACGCCCGCGCCCCCGAAGTGTCCCAAGCCCTAAGCGAAGAGGTGATCGCCTTTGTCCAAGCGTTGCGCACAGAGGATTTGTTCAAAAAGCCAGGTGTCGCAGAAAGCATTGATTGGGCGAAATGTTTGCTTGCGCTTGATGTCGTATCCCTGAGCCCAGAGGTTATTTCAGATACACTTGGGGCCGTTTTGAAATACCAAGACGACATTGCCAAAATCCAAGGGTCTGAGGCAAAACGAATTTTAGACGAGGCTAAATCAGGGTTAGCAGAGGCATCTGCGTAAATGGCCGAATACGTCCCGCTGGAAATTCCAGATAACCCAAAGCTTGCCCAAAATATTATTCATTTTGGGCGTGCACTGCGGCGTGCGGGATTGCCAATTGGTCCGGGGCGCGTGATTGATGCGATCGACGCGGTGAAGGCGGCGGGGTTTACCAATCAGCAGGATTTTTATTGGACGCTGCATGCCTGTTTTGTGAACCGACCCGAACATCGGACTGTGTTTGCCCAGATCTTCAGGCTTTATTGGCGCGATCCACGGTATTTGGAACATATGATGTCCATGATGCTGCCTGCGGTGCGCGGCGTCCAAGAGGAACGCGCAGCCCAAGCGGCCGAAAAACGCGCGGCAGAGGCGTTGTTGGATGGCATACAGCCCGATATGCCAAAGCCAGAAGAGGACGAAGAAAACGAAGAAACCATGGTCGAAGTTGATGCATCCTTCACGGCATCAACAAAGGAACGGTTAAAAACGCTGGATTTTGAACAGATGAGCACGGCAGAAATTGCCGCCGCTAAACGCATGCTTTCACGCCTAACCTTGCCCGTGAAACCCATCGCATCGCGCCGTACCAAAGCCAGCCATCTTATGGCGCACGTTGATTCTGCGCGAACCCTGCGCGCGGCGATGCGACAGGGCGGTGAATTTGATGGGTTGCGGTTCAAAAAACAGCGGATCAGATGGCCCAATCTGATCGTCCTATGTGATATTTCAGGCTCGATGAGCCAATATAGCCGCATGGTTTTGCACTTTCTTCACGCGGTTGCCAATCAAAAGGGCGCAGGATGGTCCAAGGTGCATGCCTTTACCTTTGGCACGCGCTTGACGAATATTTCACGTCATTTGGCCAATAAGGATGTCGATGCCGCCCTTGCCGCCGCAGGAAGTGAGGCCCAAGATTGGGAGGGCGGAACGCGCATTGCAGCCTGCCTTCATGATTTCAACCGTGACTGGTCGCGCCGCGTGATGGGGCAGGGGGCCGTTGTGTTGTTGATCACAGACGGGCTTGACCGTGATGATGAGTATGACTTGTCCCGTGAAATGCAACGCCTACAGCTTTTGGCAAAACGCTTGATTTGGTTAAATCCGCTGTTGCGATGGGATGGATTTGCGCCAAGGGCTGGCGGAATTACTGCAATGCTCCCATATGTAGATAGCTTTCGCGCGTCGCATTCGGTTGCATCTTTGGAAGATTTGGCAAATGTGATTTCGGCGCCCGATGATCGTGGTGAATTGCCGCGGATGCTGGCAGAGTTGCGGGCGGCTGCGTGACAAAGGATGGATACAATGGACCGATTTGAAAACATTCCTGAAACTGCGTTGCGCTGGCACCAAGAGGGCAAGGGTGCCGTTTTGGCCACAGTGGTTGAAACTTGGGGATCTGCCCCACGTCGCGTTGGCGGGCAATTTGTGATCAACCGTCAGGGCGAAATGGAGGGATCAGTTTCGGGTGGATGTGTCGAAGGCGCCGTTGTGTTAGAGGCGATTGAGGCGCTGGAAAAAGGCGCCCACATGC
>JAAEZW010000144.1 GCA_018222665.1 Paracoccaceae bacterium | reverse complement strand
CGCGATCACAGAACCGTTGCCATTGCTGCGATAAAACGCCCACTTTAATCCCCTTTGCCCATCGTGTTTAGGTTTTTTGCACTTTGCTTTATGCTGATGAACCTGCGCAAGGAAAAACTATGCTATCACTTGTATCCAAGATCAATTGGCCCATCCTCATCGTGGCCTGCGCCACCATCGGTTTGGCCCCCCTGTTTCCGGAACCGCATGTCTGGGAAAAACTGCGGATGATGGTGCAAGGCAATCTGATCCTTGCGATTGATTGGTTTGATTTGTTGATGCACGGCACGCCGTGGGTTTTGGTGGTGCTAAAGATCTGGGAAACTTTCGACGGACGTGCTGATGACAAGGGCTGATTTTTGCTTCAATTATTGACCAAGGATCAAGCACAGGCCCGTGGGCGGTTTACTGGGCTGAGGTGACAAAGCCCCCGCACTGTTTTGCCGAAAGCACACCTATGGTTTGACCGGACGGACATGGGCTGGATCAAGCGCGATTATTCTTCGCTTCGCTTCGAGCGCGCGTGATCTTGGGACGAAATGACTGCCGCGTTTATTCAGCCGCCTCAGTTTCGGCCTCGATCTCGGCGGCGCGTTTTTCGACCAGCTCGACGATGTGATCGACCATATCATCGTTGCTGATTTTGTGATCTTGCTTGCCTGCCCAATAGACCATGCCATGACCACTGCCGCCGCCTGTAAAGCCGACATCGGTCATCAACGCCTCGCCCGGGCCATTCACGACACAGCCGATGATAGACAGGCTCATCGGGGTTTTGACATGCTCCAGGCGCTGTTCCAATGTTTCAACGGTTTTGATCACGTTAAACCCCTGACGGGCGCAAGAGGGACATGAGATGATATTCACACCACGATGGCGTAGGCCCAGTGATTTTAGGATGTCATAGCCCACCTTTACCTCTTCCACAGGATCGGCCGATAGGGAAACGCGGATCGTATCACCAATACCCATCCACAGCAGATTGCCCAAACCAATGGCGGATTTGATTGTCCCGCTCATCAAACCGCCCGCTTCGGTGATCCCAAGGTGCAGCGGCGCGTCGGTGGCTTCTGCCAGTGCTTGATAGGCCGCAGCCGAGAGGAAAACATCAGAGGCCTTCACACTGATCTTGAATTCGTGGAAATCGTTATCCTGCAGGATTTTGATATGATCCAGACCGCTTTCGACCATCGCATCAGGGCAGGGCTCCCCATATTTTTCCAACAGATGTTTTTCCAAGGATCCCGCATTCACGCCAATGCGCATGGAACAATTGTTGTCCCGCGCCGCTTTGATCACCTCGCGCACGCGCTCTTCTGATCCGATATTGCCGGGATTGATGCGCAAACAGGCGGCTCCGGCTTCTGCGGCCTCGATCCCGCGTTTGTAATGGAAATGAATATCGGCCACGATGGGAACGGGGCTTTCTTTCACAATTTCCTTCAGCGCTTTTGAGCTGTCCTGATCGGGCACAGAAACGCGTACAATGTCTGCGCCTGCGTCGGCAGCGGCTTGGACCTGGGCGATTGTTGCGGCGACATCTGTGGTCAATGTGTTTGTCATTGTCTGCACGGCGATGGGGGCATCCCCGCCAATTGGAACATTGCCCACATGAATTTGGCGAGATTTACGGCGATAGATATTGCGCCAAGGACGCACATGGTTCAGCGACATAGCAACCTCGTGTTTGCTGTTGTGTAATGTATAATTGACAGAAAGCGTTCGCGCAATCAAACATCTATTGATCTAATGGCAGGTCAAAGCTTTCAAAGTTGGCTTGCGCGATTAATGTGCGCAACTCGCCGTCATTGTCAATGATGGCAGGGGTATAGGTTTCTGACAGGCTCGCCACAGACAATTCAACGTCTTTGACAACATTACCGCCTGATCCTGCGGGACCATAAAGTTCGCGGTTCACGCTGAAATACACGGATCCCGACATGCCCGCACGCATGGTTGGTGCACCCTCAGTCTGGGGCAGCGTGAATTCCTCACCCGGTTGCAAGATCTTGGCCAAGATGACTGACCCAGTTGATGAGGTCACCTGAACCCAGGCTTCGCGTGTCGCAACGATCGCGATGGTGGGTGGTAAATCTTCGACTACTTGTGGGGCGACACTTGCCACCTCATCCAAATTCACCTCTTCCACGACATCTGCGATAATGGCATCCAATCCCGCAAATGTGGGCAATGCCTCGTCTGCCTTTGGTTCGGGGAAATTGGCAAAACGGTTGGGATCAAGCGTTGAGATTGGTGCATCACGGGCCACAAGGATCGGGGTGTCGAGCGCAGGGGGGCGATACATGCGTTCCAATTTATCGCTGCGCTGATCTGGGGAAAGGCCAACAATATCAGTGGTTTCCTCACCCTCGGCGGCACCGTTGAATTCTGACAGAACAATGGGCGTATTTTCGGATGGAACGACCTGCACCTTTTGGATTTCTTGGAATACGGACCATGCACCATAGCCTAGGCCCGCAACCAATAGGCACAAAACGGCGATTGATCCAACAGCCGCTGCCTCAAACTGATCTGTCCATGATTTCTTATTCGGCACAATCGCAGAAGGGGATTTGGAAAAGATGGCGTCATCCATGTCACTGATCATCGGACCAGCGACAGGAACCGCCTTGCCATTGCGCAGGGTCGAGGCCTCATCCGCCAATCCGTGCGAGGGTACAAATCCGCTTTCTTCGCAGAATTGGCGATAGACCTGTTCCTGATCCAACTTCAAATATCGTGCATAGGAGCGTACAAAACCCGACACAAAACTGGGCGTTTCAAAGGCGCCATAATCACAGTTTTCAATCGCGGAAATATGGTTGGCATTTATGCGCAGTTCGCGTTGAACGTCCATCAGGGATTTACCAAGGGTCGCGCGTTCACCGCGCAGCAGATCGCCAAGACGCACTTCATAGTCGTCAAAGCCTTTTGGTCTGCTCATTTCGTCCCGACCTTTTGGGGTCAGATCCGTCCCTGCCATTTCATCACGCCCCTAGCGTTGCATCCCCAAGCATGATTCCGCCGAATCGATGCGTAACACCTTGAGTTTTAATAACACAAAGTTACAGAATGTGCACTTTTGTTAGGGTTATGCGCTTATTTCGGCACGATTCAGCGCACAGTGGGACCACAGTGCGTCCATCGCCTTGACAAGGGCATTAATTTCCTTTGGTCCATGCACAGGCGACGGTGTAAACCGCAGCCGCTCTGTCCCGCGCGGAACAGTCGGGAAATTGATCGGTTGGACGTAAATTCCGTGCTCGCTCAGCAGCATGTCAGACAGCTTTTTCGTATGCACAGGATTGCCCACAATCACAGGCACAATATGGCTCCCATGATCAATGATTGGCAGGCCCATACCCTTAAGGCGCATTTTCAGGATTTTCGCCTGAAGCTGATGTTGATCGCGCAGCGTTTGATCGGTTTTCAAATGCGCAACCGATGCCGCAGCGCCCGCCGCAACCGCTGGGGGCAATGATGTGGTGAAAATAAACCCCGGTGCATAAGATCGCACAGCGTCACACATTTTTTCGCTGGCCGCGATATAGCCACCCATCACGCCATAGGCCTTGGCCAATGTGCCGTTAATAATATCAATGCGATGCGCTAGATTATCCCGCTCTGTCACACCACCACCGCGCGGGCCGTACATGCCAACGGCATGAACTTCATCAATGTAGGTCAGGGCGTTGAATTCATCGGCCAGATCACAAATCGCCTCAATCGGGCCAAAATCCCCATCCATTGAATAGACAGATTCGAAGGCAATCAATTTTGGCGCCGCGGGATCGTCGGCCGCCAGTAATTCACGCAGATGCGCGACATCATTGTGACGAAACACACGCTTGGCCCCGCCATTGCGGCGCACACCCTCGATCATGGAGGCGTGGTTCAATTCGTCTGAATAAATGATCAAACCTGGAAACAATTTTGGCAAGGTCGAAAGGGTTGCGTCATTTGCGATATAGGCAGAGGTGAACAACAGCGCCGCTTGTTTGCCGTGCAGATCGGCCAATTCGGCCTCAAGCCGTTTGTGATACACGGTTGTGCCTGAAATATTGCGTGTGCCACCAGATCCCGCGCCCGTGGCGTCAACGGCCTCATGCATGGCGTTTAGAACAACAGGATGCTGACCCATCCCCAGATAGTCATTTCCACACCACACAACGATTGGCTTTTTGCTGCCATCGGGGCAATTCCACATCGCGTGCGGGAAATTTCCTTTTTCGCGTTCAATATCGATAAACGTGCGATAGCGGCCTTCTTCGTGAAGGCGGGAGAGGGCTCCGTCAAGATGCGCGGTATAGTCCATTCAATCGTCCTTGTTCATCGGTTCCCCATAACATATTCATATTTTATTATGGGTCAAAGGTTTTTTGCAGCTAACGTAGCGAAATGATAATCCGCGTTGGTTGAATTGCCATCCGATGATAGCCTTTCTTTCACAGATACATAACAGGAGATTCGAATGTCGCTAGATTCGGTGTTGGCGCGTATTGACGCAGATATAGAAAAATCCACGGATCGCTTGCTCGATTTGTTGCGGATACGCTCCATTTCCACGGATCCTGCCTATGCAGAGGACTGTCAAAAGGCGGCGGATTGGTTGGTGCGTGATCTGGAATCGCTTGGGGCGGTTGCCACGAAACGCCAAACACCGGGTCACCCCATGGTGGTTGGGCATGTCGATGGGGCTGGGCCACATATTCTGTTTTACGGACATTATGATGTGCAACCTGTCGATCCCATTGAACTGTGGAATCGCGATCCATTTGATCCTGCCGTTGAACAAACGCCCAAAGGCCCGGTGATCCGGGGGCGCGGATCATCCGACGATAAGGGGCAGTTGATGACCTTTGTCGAAGCCTGCCGCGCATGGAAAGCGGTGCATGGCACATTGCCCTGCAAGATCACCTTCTTCTTTGAAGGCGAAGAGGAAAGCGGATCGCCCAGTTTGATTCCGTTCATGAAGGAAAACGCAGCCGAACTGACATCCGACATCGTGTTGATCTGTGACACAGGTTTATTCGAAAGCAAAACGCCCGCCATCGTGACAATGCTGCGCGGTTTGTTGGGAGAAGAGATTAAGATCACAGGCCCGAACAAGGATTTGCATTCGGGCATGTATGGCGGTGCGGCCATGAACCCCGCGCGGGTTTTGTCAAAAATTTTGGCCAGCCTGCATGATGATCAGGGGCAGATCATGGTGCCAAATTTCTATGAAGGTGTGCATGAATTACCCGATGCAGTAGCCGATCAGTGGCGTGATCTGAATTTTGATCATGCGGCTTTCTTGGGGGATGTGGGTTTGGCCGATCCCGCGGGTGAAGAGGGGCGCAGCGCGCTTGAAATGATCTGGTCGCGCCCAACGTGCGAAATCAATGGCATGACCAGCGGGTATACAGGCGAAGGGTTTAAAACCGTTCTGCCCAGTTATGCCGCGGCCAAGGTGTCCTTCCGTTTGGTGGGAGAACAAGACCCCTTTAAAATCCGGGAAGATTTTCGCGAAATGGTGCGCGCCATGGTGCCCGCCGATTGTCAGGTTGAATTTTTGGAACATGGA
>JAAEZW010000143.1 GCA_018222665.1 Paracoccaceae bacterium | reverse complement strand
TTGGCAATGACACCATTTCGTGTACTTGGCCCGTTGCGCATATTCGCCCGATTGACCGATACAACGTAGAGGTTTTCGTCGCTTGGTACATTTGCTGCAACAACGGGAACCACATCATCCAAAATATTTTCGATAATCGCGCTTGTTTCTGTGTCTTCGCTGACTTTCCACAAAGTGGCATTTGCCTCAACATTGACCCGTGACACCGCCTCTGGGTGTTCATCAAATTCAATACTGCGCAAGGCGTTTGTTGCGGCGCGTGCAACTTCTTCTCGATCAAATGATCGATCGATTGGGTCGACATCATCCGTTGGTGCCGCAACTTCAGCAACCGACGTTGCCAATGCGGGCTCAAAATCCTGACCGCCACTGAGTTCAAAAAACGCCCAGCCCAACATCGCAAAGCATAAAAACAAATACTTCCACATCTTACCCCTAACCCCTTACAAAATGTGAACATGTGATTCTTATTAATATTTATTCTACCCTAAAGAATTGGTGGAAAATTCGGTGTTTTTCCCCGATGGATGCTTTACCCCATTCTAGTTGCAGAGTATCAATTCGGCATGAGCGATACCAACGACCCCACCGACACTGGACTGATCCTTGCTGAACCCTTGCGCCGCGCAATTGGCGAGCGGTATCTGACCTATGCGCTGTCCACAATTATGCACCGCGCCTTGCCGGATGCACGTGATGGATTAAAGCCTGTGCATCGGCGCATTCTTTATGCAATGCGCGAATTGCGCTTAGCCTCCGCAGGTGGATTTCGGAAATCCGCAAAAATCAGTGGCGATGTCATGGGGAACTATCACCCGCATGGGGACGCCGCGATCTACGACGCGATGGCGCGCTTAGCTCAGGATTTCAACGTACGATACCCATTGGTTGACGGCCAAGGAAACTTTGGCAACATCGATGGCGACAACCCCGCTGCTAGCCGATATACCGAGGCCCGTATGACCGCCTTGGCCGAAGCATTGTTGGACGGCCTAAACGAAAATGCGGTCGATTTTCGTGACAACTACGATGGCACGCTGCAGGAACCCGTTGTCCTGCCCGCCAGTTTTCCAAACCTATTAGCCAATGGTGCCAGCGGCATTGCGGTGGGCATGGCGACAAATATTCCCCCGCATAACATCGCGGAACTATGCGATGCGTGTCTGCATCTGATCAAAACACCCGATGCCCGCGACGACACATTGTTGAATTATGTTCCTGGCCCTGATTTCCCAACGGGCGGTATAATTGTCGAAAGCCCCGAAAATATTCGCAACGCCTATGCCACTGGGCGCGGATCCTTCAAATTACGCGCAAAATGGGAGGTCGAGGATTTAGGCCGTGGACAATGGCAAGTCGTCATTACGGAAATCCCGTATCAGGTCCAAAAATCAAAGCTGATCGAAAAGATTGCGGAACTGATTAATTCCAAAAAAATCCCGATCCTTGCCGATGTCCGTGACGAAAGTGCCGATGACATTCGCATGATATTGGAACCAAAATCGAAAAACGTGGATCCAGATGTTTTGATGAACACAATGTTCAAAAACTCTGATCTTGAGGTACGTTTTTCACTGAACATGAACGTATTGATCGACGGTGTCATACCTAAGGTGTGCAGCCTGAAAGAAGTCCTGCGCGCCTTCCTTGATCACCGTCGTGACGTTTTGGTGCGCCGCACTACATTCCGCGTTGAAAAAATTGATCACCGCCTTGAGGTGTTAGAAGGCTTGATGGTCGCCTTCCTCAATTTGGATCGCGTCATTGATATTATCCGCTATGACGATGACCCGAAACTGGCGCTAATGGCCGAAAATTGGCAAGTCGATCATGTGCGCGCCACATCAGAGGTCGACTATATAGGGCCAGACACAGCGCGCGAAGGAGAGCTGACCGAGCTCCAAGCCGAAGCTATTTTGAACATGCGGTTGCGCTCTTTGCGGCGTCTGGAAGAAATGGAATTGGTGCGCGAACGCGATGCATTAATGGAAGAACGCGCAGGTCTTAGCGATCTATTGGCAAGCGATAGTTTGCAATGGGCCCGTGTTGCAGAGCAGTTGAAAGAAACCAAAAAGCAATTCGGCAAAGATTACGCTGGAGGTGCAAGACGCAGCGAATTTGCCGAGGCGGCAGAAGCGGAAGATGTCCCGATCGAGGCGATGATCGAACGCGAGCCCATTACGATTGTATGTTCTAAAATGGGATGGATCCGCGCCATGACGGGTCACATCGATCTAAACCGCGAATTGAAATACAAAGACGGCGATGGTCCTGCGCTTATCTTTCACGCGGAAACCACCGAACGCCTCTTGGTCTTGGGCAGCAATGGGCGGTTTTACACCGTCTCTTGCGCAAATCTGCCCGGTGGACGGGGCATGGGTGAACCCCTGCGCTTGATGGTTGACCTCCCGAACGAGGCTGCAATTGTCACGATGTTTACCTATACTGCAGGAACAAAATTATTAGTCGCATCAAGCGCGGGTGATGGATTCATCGTTCCTCAAGATGACGTAATCGCCCAAACGCGAACGGGGAAACAAGTGCTAAATGTGAAGGGTGATAGCGTCGCCTCTGTTTGTCGCGTTGTGAAAGGCGATCACATTGCCGTTGTCGGTGAAAACCGCAAGGTTTTGATCTTCTCCATCGAAGAATTACCCGAAATGGGACGGGGCAAAGGTGTGCGATTGCAAAAATATAAGGACGGCGGATTGTCCGATGCGACAACCTTTAACCTAGAAGAAGGCCTAAGTTGGCTGGATCCAGCTGGACGCACCCGCACCGAAAACGATCTGGCCGAATGGATCGCAAAACGCGCAAGCGCGGGGCGCATGGCGCCACGCGGCTTCCCACGGGACAACAAATTCACAAGCTAAAAAGCAAAACACACGCGCAAAAATACCATGTTTGAGCATGCGTTTTAGAAACCTGCGTACGCCCGTTCGGGCGCACACAATTTAATAATGCCTACCCGCGGCCTTTCCACGGCACCATGATCTTTTCGGCCCAGCGCATCAACATGTCGATCGCAAACCCGATCGCACCAATCAAAATGATGCCTAGGATCACAACATCAGTTTGCTGGAATTTTGACGCAACCATGATCATCATGCCTGCCCCTTTTTCTGCGGCCACCAATTCGGCAGCAACAACAGTTCCCCAACAAACCCCCATCGCAACCCGAGCACCGGTAAAGATTTCTGGCAAGCTGTTGGGTACGATTACGTAGCGCATGATTTGCCATTTGCTCGCGCCCAATGAATAGGCCGCATGCACCTTTGATATGCGTACGCCCGACACACCCGCTCGCGCGGCAATTGCCATAATCCAAAGCGCGGCTAAGAACAGCAGGATAATTTTGCCAACCTCGCCAATACCCGCCCAGATGATAACAAGTGGGATCAACGCAAGCGGTGGAACAGGGCGCATGAATTCCACAATTGGGTCGAACCAGCCACGGAACCAATCGGACAGACCCATCGCATATCCCAGTGGAATACCAACAAGCGCGCCAAAGAAGAAACCAACAATAACGCGGAACAGCGAATATCCCAAGTGTTCGACCAGCATGAAGTTCTTGAAACCCGCTGTTGCGATTTCAACCAAACGGTCCTTCACCGCTTCGGGCGCTGGCAACCAGATTGGCTCCATCTGAACACCTTTATTGGGTTCGATGTTCAGGGTCCCTTTGGGTGTCACAGCAACGCGCAGGTTTGGAACAAAAACCTCACCATCCAGGGCGATTGATTGTCCATTGATGGCAATGATTTTTGCCCCATCCTTACGGCTAAACTCATCATTGGCGTCCCATTTCAAAAGTTTGTTGCGATATGCTTGAATTGCAACACCATCATTCTTTGCAGACTGCGCACCTTCGTCGACCGAAAGCTTTGGCGGGGTTTCCCCAGCACCAAAAACGACGACATCCACTGTTGCATCTTGTGTTGATCCATCAGGAAGCTCAATCGTGTAGGAAAATCCTGCCTCTCCCTGAAATGCGCCTGGCATATGCAACACGCTGGGCAACCAACGGGACCCCGTAAATGATCCCCATAAAACAAAGATCAAAGCAATTGAAATGACCGAAGCCGCGGAATTTGATGTGACCGCGCTCTCATCGCCAAAGGTTACCGTTTTTAGCGCGCCAAAATCTTGCTTTGGTGTCATAAACCGCCGCACGATCCGCCAAATACCCAACGTCAGCATGATCAATAGGACGTAGCCAATTAGATACGGCAGCACCATCACGAATGTTGCAAGGATACCTAAAAGCTCACTTATGAGCTGCGTGAAAATACTCATGACTGCGCCTCCATACGGCCCATAATCTCTTCTTCCATGTCCCAAATCATGGATAGGATCTCTTCCCGCTTCTCGGCATAGTCGGGGTGTTTTTTGACTTCGCGCAAGTCTTGGTCAACGCCCAAATCAGCAAAGGGCAAACGGTATTCGCGGTGGATGCGTCCCGGTCTTGGTGCCATCACCAACAAACGCTCGCCCAGCAACAATGCCTCTTCCACTGAGTGGGTGATCAGGATAATCGTTTTGCCTGTTTCTTTCCAAAGTTTTAGAACCAGAGACTGCATCTTTTCACGTGTCAGGGCATCAAGTGCGCCAAGCGGCTCGTCCATTAGGATCACATCAGGGTCATTTGCCAAACAGCGGGCCAATGCCACACGCTGCTGCATACCACCCGACAATTCATAGACGGCTTTTTCTTTGAAATCACCCAAACCAACGGTGTCCAAGAGGTGGTCCACGGTTTCACGAATTTCGCCACGCGGTGTGCCCTTCATCTTGGGACCGAAACCGACATTTTCGCGCACGCTCATCCATTCGAACAATGCGCCTTGTTGGAACACCATACCGCGTTCTGCACTTGGGCCTGTGACGGTTGAAGCATTCAGTTGGATTTCCCCCTCTGTCGGCGCCAAGAAGCCCGCGATAATGTTCAAAAGCGTGGTTTTTCCGCATCCAGACGGACCCAGAACCGACATCAGTTCACCGCTTTTTAGATTTAGGTTTACGTTCTTTAACGCCTGCACTGATCCGCCATTTGGCAAATCAAAGCGCATTGAAAGATTGTTAATATTCAATCCGTGATCAGTGGTCATAAGGGACGCTCAAATTTTGATAGGTAGGTACAGAAAAGGCCGCGGGACATGCCCCGCGGCCTAAGTATATGGTCAGATTAGTTGCCTGCAGCAGCCAATGGACCTGTGTTCACGTTGCCAGCATAGCTGTCTAGTGCTGAATCGATGCTACCCGCATTCACGAATACGTCTGTGTGTCTTCTTCAGACATACCTGAATCTTTTGCGATTGCTGGTACCATTGCTGCTGCGCTGTCGCCGCCTTTGTTCCACATTGCGTTCGCGTCTGCTGTGACTTTCAAGAAGGCTGAAACAAGATCGCTGTTTTCTGCAACAAAGTTTGCTGGTGCTGAAGTAACGTCAAACACCAAGATGCCCAACTCTTCTTTTTCTGCGCCTGTCAACAGAACGTTACCGTGCTCTTTCATACGACGAAGTGCACCACCCCAACCGCATGACATGTCAACTGAACCCTGTGCCAGTGCTGCTGCACCT
>JAAEZW010000142.1 GCA_018222665.1 Paracoccaceae bacterium | reverse complement strand
CCCCTGCATCCACAATGCGCATAATGTCCAATGGCATCGTTTCAGGCGAAAAATACTGCCAAATGCCCAATTCATCTAAAAAATTGCGGGCAGGCTGCAAAAATGCCGTCGTCCGCAAGTCCGCACCATCAGCTGCACGCGATGTCACCGGCGGCTGCGGATCAACGCAAAGGGTGTCAAATCCCGCCTGCGCAAAAGCGATTGCCGTCACCATCCCGGCGATGCCCCCCCCTGATACAACGACGTCCACTGAATGATCTGTCATATGCTGATCCTCTTGCTCATCCCATAGTTAGGCCAGATCGCGCCAAAGCAAAAGGTTGCTGCGTCACTCGGTCACCAATTGGTTCAAAAAATTTGATAAATTTGGGGTGTGGTGATGGATATGGGTGTCACGACTTTCGCCATGGACCAGAACAGTGCGCATACCAATGTCATGGGGTACGCGCAAATTCTGCGGGCTGTCTTCAAACATGGCGGCGCGAAATGGATCAATACCAGCCTTATTCAATACGGTGTCATAGGCCGCCTGATTTGGTTTGGGGATCAAATCGGCATCCTCTAACGCATAAACCGCATCGAACATATCCTGCATATGCAACCGATCGAGCGTTCGTTCCGCATACTTGCGCGGGGCATTTGTATAGACAATTTTGCGTCCAGGAAGACCGCGTATAATGTCGTTTAACCCGTGATCGGGGTCTAGTACCGAAAAATCAATGTCATGTACGTCCCGCAAAAAATCCACAGGATCGACGTCATGGTGATGCATCAACCCTGTCAATGAGGCACCATACTTATCCCAATAGGATTGACGTAATTTATCCGCCTCTGGTTTCTGCAAACCTGTCACTTTGACAAAGTAATCCGCCATCAAAATTTCGATCTGATCGAACAATTTGTTGTGCGGCGGATAGAGCGTGTGATCCATATCAAATACCCACTCTGACACATGTGAAAACTGACTTTTGGGCATAATGCTGTCCTCAACATATTCAAAAAAGCGAAAGGGTTACTTGATTTGCGCGTTAAACACCACGTAAGGTAACGACAGACAATGGATGATTACAATGACACAGATACGACAAAATAACAAAGATGCCTATGGTTTGATCCTAGATGCGATTGATATCGGCGTTTACAAGCCTGGCGACCGTCTTGTTGAAAGCGAACTGGCAGATCGTTTTGGTGTTTCGCGTACTCCAATTCGCGAGGCGTTGCAGCGATTGGAAACACAATCCTTGCTTAGTCGGGACGGTAGAAGCCTGATTGTGGCCTCGCTTGATCATTCGCAGATGGCCGAACTTTATGTGGTGCGAAGCGAGTTAGAGGGCTTGGCGGCCCGATTGGCTGCGCGTCATGCAACGATTGAAGAAAAACGGGTGCTCCAGGATATGGTCAATGATGATTACAAAATTGTCGACGACCCAAGCGCGCTATCGCGGGCCAATCGTCGTTTCCATAAACAAATCCATTTGGCGTCGCACAATCGGTTTTTGGTGCAGCAGTTGGATTTGGTGCATCGTTCGATGGCCTTGATGGCGACAACATCCTTGGCCGCGGACGGGCGGGGCGAAGTTGCCTTGGCCGAACATCAAGAAATCGTGGATGCGATTATGCATGGTCACGAAGATAAGGCAGACGACTGCCTACGCCAGCATATTTCCATTGCGTTTTCGACACGCCTAAAATTGCTGGCCGAGGGCGATTAATCCATAGACGCGGCAAAGCGCTCAAAGAGATAAAAGCTATCTTGTGGACCAGGGCTTGCCTCTGGGTGATGTTGCACAGAAAACACGGGCCGATCTTTCATGCGGATCCCACAGTTTGATCCGTCAAACAAGGACACATGTGTTTCAACAACACCTTTTGGCAATGTCTCTGCATCTACGGCAAAACCGTGGTTCATGGACGTGATTTCAACTTTGCCTGTTTCATGCTCTTTCACAGGGTGGTTGGCGCCGTGATGGCCGTGGTTCATTTTGATGGTCTTTGCCCCAAGGGCAAGAGCCAACATTTGGTGACCCAAACAGATGCCAAAGACAGGCAAATCCGTTGTGTCCAAAATGGTTTTGATCATCGGCACCGCATATACGCCTGTCGCTGCGGGGTCACCCGGACCGTTCGATAGGAAAACACCATCTGGGTTGTGGGCCAACACCTCTTCCGCGGTGGCAGTTGCAGGTAAGACCGTTACATCGCATCCTGCGGAGGCCAAGCAACGCAAAATGTTGCGTTTTGCACCGAAATCCAATGCAACAACTTTATGTTTTGGGTTTGTTTGCGGCTGATATCCATCTGGCCATGCCCACCGCATTTCATTCCAATGATAGCTTTGCGCGCATGTCACATCCTTGGCCAGGTCAAGTCCTTCAAGGCCGCTAAATGATTTCGCGGCTGCAACCAATGCGTCGGTGTCAAAGTTGCCTTCAGGATCATGGGTCAAAGCGCAATGTGGTGCACCCTGCATTCTGATCGCGCGTGTCAGGCGGCGCGTATCAATGCCCCCAATGGCAATACGACCGCGACGGGCCAACCAATCGGACAGATGAGATTGGGCACGCCAGTTTGATGGCTCGGTTGGGTTCCATTTGACCACCATGCCCTCTGCGACTGGATCGGCTGTTTCATCATCCTCATCCGTCACACCTGTGTTGCCAATGTGTGGGAATGTGAAGGTCACGATTTGGCCCGCATAGGATGGATCAGTCATGATTTCCTGATAGCCCGTCATGGCTGTGTTGAAACACAGTTCGGCGACTGTTTGCCCCGTCGCTCCAAATCCATATCCATAAAATAATGTTCCATCGGCTAGTGCCAAACATGCGGTTGGTTTTGGTGCGGTTTCTGACGCCATACTCTCGACTCTCTGGGGTGCAAATTGGCGGCAACCTAGTGTGAAGCTGAGTTGGGGTCAAGCAGGCATTGATGCGAATATCAGCTTGCCCAAAATCGAAGTTTTGAGTAGGGTCACAATCTAACTTAACCGGAATTCCTAGGAGTGGGATCATGGATTTGCGCGCATCAATCATGGCAGCAACAAAGCAAGCGATGAAGGATAAGGCGGCTAACCGTCTGTCGACATTACGTCTTATCAGTGCGGCGATCAAAGATCGCGATATTGCAGCGCGCACTGAAGGTAATGATGCGGGTGTCGGTGATGATGAGTTACTGGCGATTCTGGGCAAGATGACACGCCAACGCAGCGAAAGCGCCAAAACCTATGAAGAGGCTGGGCGTATCGACCTTGCCGAACGTGAGTTAGAAGAAATCACGGTTATCGAAGAATTTTTGCCACGTCAGTTGGATGACGATGAAGTGGACGCAGCAATCGATGCGGCCATTTCAGCAGTCGGAGCAGACTCCATTCGCGACATGGGTAAGGTTATGGGCGAGCTGAAGGGCATATACACAGGCCAAATGGATTTCGGTTCAGTTGGTGCCAAGGTTAAAGGCAAGCTATCAAGTTAAGCGACTACGATAATCGTTAAAGCGGGCCTTTAATACAGCGAATAATTCTACTCGTTCATCCTCTGATAGAAATGCGCCTATTTCCACCTCGCGGCCATTCCCACTCAGGGTGACATAGTTTGGAACAGGTCCGCCTGTTTCATGCATATTAACTCGTGCCCAGTATGCGTTGCATTCCCAATCCTTTTGGTCACCGTTCGCCTCTTGTCTCAGAAGATGGAATTGTTCGGGGGTGAGCGTTAGTCGTTCAATGATGGATCTGTCGCGGAAGTTTTTGCGGATTGCGAAATACATGGCACCTAATGTGATCATCAAAAAAGGGAGCAGGGCCCAAAACAGGTTCGTTCCGATCAGCACATAAAGTGGCAAGGTAATCAAAACAAACGTCGCCATGATAAAGCTCGCGAAACCGCGATGGGGCAGCGAACTGAATGGCCATAGATCCAATTGTTCGGAAGTCAGACTATCTGGTTTTTTTGTCCACTCGTATGGCATTTAATGGCCCTCAACTTGTGAGCTGAAGTTAGGTGGAATTTCCAAGAAGAAAAGATGGAAATTTGTCGCGTTTTGCGCGGTCTCTTTCTAAGGTGTCAGGAACTGAAATCAGTAGGAAAGAAGATGCAGGAAAAAACAAACATAGGTATCGATGAAGCACTAGAACTGGTGCAGAATGCATTCGTTGCCAGTGGTCTAAATCAGCAAAGTGCGCAGAGCGTAGCGCGTGCGCTTGTTATGGCAGAGGCCGAAGGGCAGGTGGGGCACGGATTTTCCCGTGTTGGCGATTACATCGCACAAATGAAAAGTGGTAAGATAAACGCCGAAGCAACTCCATTCGTAGTGTCAAGATCTCCAAGTTATTTGCATGTGTCGGCAGATAATGGATTTGCATATCCGGCATTGGATTTCGCAGTTGAGCAGGCTGTTACTATGGCTGAAACAACAGGATGCGTGGCGATCGCTGTTTCCCAATCTAATCATTGTGGAACACTGGCTAGTCACGTTGAAAAGCTGGCCATGCAGGGTATGATCGGGCTTATGGTGGCAAACACACCTGCCGCGATTGCACCGTGGGGAGGAAACAAACCACTATACGGGACGAATCCGATCGCATTTGCCGCACCGCGCGCGGTTCAGGACCCATTGGTCATTGATTTGTCCCTATCTGTCGTTGCACGCGGTAAGGTGATGAATGCCAAGAAAACGGGCCAAACAATCCCAGAAGGCTGGGCTTTGGACAAAGATGGGCAATCAACGACGGACCCGAGTGCTGCACTGGATGGGGGAACAATGGTTCCGATTGGAGAGGCCAAGGGAACCGCGCTTGCTCTGATGGTTGAAATATTGGCGGCCAGTTTGACGGGCGCGAACACATCGGCTGATATGCCATCATTTTTTGCGCCATCTGGCCCATCCGCGAATGCGGGCCAATTCCTAATTGCGATCAAACCCAATGACATGGGGGGGCCCATGATGCGGATAGAAGCATTGTTAAATGATATCGCTGAAACACCTGGTGCGCGGCTTCCTGGGGTGCGACGAATTGAGGCGCGCAATCATGCACTTAAAGAGGGCTTGTATGTGCCCTCCCAATATGTCGCAGATATCCAAGCGATGCTAAGTTGAGAACAATACTCCTACAAATAAAAAACCCCCGCTGAAGCGGGGGTTTTTTATTCGTTTGCAGTACCCTTAGTGAGAGGGCTGCTTGTCCCAATCTTCCTGCTTTGGAAGAATTTCGAATGTATGCTCTGGGGGTGGTGAAGGCAAAGTCCACTCCAGTGTATCCGCATACTCATTCCATGGGTTCGCCGCTGAGTTACGCTTACCAGCAAGAAGTGAGTAGGCCATGATACCAAAGAATAATAAGAATGAAGCAAATGATAGGAACGCACCATATGACGAGATTTCGTTCCAATAAGCATAGGCCTCTGGGTAGTCGATGTAGCGACGTGGCATACCCTGACGACCCAAGAAGTGTTGTGGGAAGAATGTTAGGTTTGCACCGATGAACATCATCCAGAAGTGAAGTTTACCTGCCCACTCTGGGTAATCACGGCCTGTCATTTTTGAAAACCAAAAGTAGATACCCGCAAAGATACAGAAAACCGCACCCAATGACATCACATAGTGGA
>JAAEZW010000141.1 GCA_018222665.1 Paracoccaceae bacterium | reverse complement strand
GTACAAGAACTGATCAAAAAATCGATAAACTCTTTCTTTAACTGAGGGTCCATCCCGTCCCAGTCAACTTCGTCCCAATCTGCGTTTTTCTTAAAATGTCCTTTATTTGGATCACTGACCATGCGGTCAATTAATGGATCCCATTCGTCACGAATGTGCGACACATCAATTGCGTCCAATTCGTCAAAATCAGTGGTGTAAAAACGCGGAGTAAGCAGCGTATCTTGCATCGCGATTTCTGTCGCCATATCGCTGTCGATCGTTTCTTGGATCGCCAGCGCTTCTTCTGCGGTTGTTGCGTCTGCTGAATGCATATTCATAACGTCACCTCCTCTGAGAACGAGAACTCGCAAAGCTCCATCACTTCCAAATCACCGGTCGCTTTGGTCCAGAGGCGTTCAATTGTACTGGCGCGAAGAATGATTGCGTCGCGCTCCTCTGTTACAATTTCACCGAAGGGCGCCATGATCTCAGGACCCTGAACTTGGACCTCATCACCGGGATGGATCACCGCGCCGTTGTTAAAGCGCACATGCGCATGCAGGCTTTCGAACTTGTGACTGATCTCAACAGTGCAAGGTGCATGTTCTTTGGTTCGCGTGAAAAATCCCATCTCAGTTTCCTTTCGTTGCTTTGGCTAGAAGCGTGGCAAAGGCGCGCGCGTTGTCCGCGCCAAATCCCATCAAATCCGCTTGCCATTCGGTTTGAGGGTCAAAAACGGACAGGCGATTATTTTCGCGCCATCTGATAATCACGGGCGCATCAATCGGGGCGCCGATTTTCATGCGTTCACGTTCAATGACACGTGCTACGCCCGACACAAATCCGCCTTTATCGCCGTCCCAATCCGCAAGTATTTCTCCATGCGCGTTAAAGACTTGAACAGCACCCGTTTGATCAGTCAAAATGGAAATTTGCGCCTCGGCGATAATTTCTGCGTTAGGCGGGATTGCAGATTTTTGCATACCAGAAAATTGGAACGCAGTTACTGCGATTAACACAAGGGCAACCATTACAAACATCGCCCGCAAGGCGTTGGTTAATACTGGATCTTCCTCTTTTTTGTGTGGAATATGGATATCACTCATCGTTCAACCCCTCAAACCATTGCGCCCAATTCAGGCGCAGTAGATTGTTCTTTGTTTTCTACCTCGACAATGCGGGCTTTGGCCGCTTTTGCCAAAATTTGCGCTACTGATTGAACGTCTGGAATAGCTCTCAAGGTGGGCTCTGGTTTGCTGAGTTTCCATGATCGAATATGTGGCCACAGCACCAAATACGAAAATTTAGAAGCACCTTTTGTCTCCAACGCAATATTCCCGCAATCCGCTTTGCCAACGGAAACGGCGGCATTTTCAATCTGGGTGTAAGGAATGTTCAACGTCACTGTTAATGCCGCGCCAATACGCATCGCGACGCGACGGTTTGTAATTGTGTAAACCGTCGCGCGCGCTTGGATAAAACCAACGAGCATTAAAAGTAAAAAAACGATCAAAGTCATTATGACAATTGGCAGGGTCATAATGATCGCACGTTCAAATGACAGAATATCGATCACTGTGATAAAGCGCCATACGGTTAAGACCGCGAAATAGGCAACAACCCACCAAAGGTTAAGTGACTCGACCGTTAATCGAAACCAATTTGGACGCCCTTGCCACAAGATGACTTCGCCCCGTGGTGGTAACTCGGGCAAACCATTGATTGGTTCAGCTGCAAAATCATCGTGTGACATAAACGTATCCTCCTTGGTTTACAGTTGCGGCTCTAGTCGCGCCGCTGAGGCGTAAAGTGTCCCGCCTGCGTAGTAGGCAGAGATCTTTTCCTCTTCGAGCATGGTAATTTGGTTTTCAGAGCGATGAGCAGGGACATCATTAAAATGCTCTGCAAAAATCGACTTAATAACCACGCGGTTGGAATGGATGCGGGCCATTGTCATTGGCACCAAACGTGTCCCATTGCCCAGTGCGGGATCCAATTCCAGTTCAAGATAACGGACCAGCTGTTCTGGTTCGTCCACCCACATATCGTTGATCATACCGACAATTTTTCCGTCACCTGCAACGACCGGCAATCCACGTGGATCACGGCCAGCCGCAACAAAGAATTTTTCGCTGCGTGACATTGGAATGATTTTCGGATGTCCATGGGCATCAAGCTCTGCAAGATCGCGACGTGCCGCCCAAGATGCAGGACCAACACCGTCTTTCATCGGATCACCAGTTGGTACAAACGGATACCCATTTGCCTGGTTGGTTTGACGCAGTGCCACATCGCGGCGTTCACCATCATTGTTCGGGAATGTCACTTCTCCGCGACCATGAGAAAGCTTGAAAGTCTTGGGATCAGGTAGTGGAAACGGACCTTGGTTCGCGGCTTGCGTCCCATCGTCATTTTCCATTGGATATCCTTCGCGCATATTTTCGCGTTGGATGTAAAAGATAAGCAAAGCAAAGAAGATCCAGAAGAGCCACAGCGCAGCGCTTGCTAAATCAAAGTTTCCAATTAATGCCGTCGTCATTTTTTTTCCTTTCTCAGGTGTTCCAATCACATTGGAAAATCAGCGAGCTTGATGCCCGAGTTTCCGTGATCAGATTTGGATTGAGTGCGCTGCGCCATTCGCACCAGTGGGACAAGTATCGCGAGCGTGACGATCAACACTGCGATCTCGAGGTGATAAACAAATGAATAACCAGTGGCCGGGGTGGCCAAGGTCTCTCCTAAATCGCCACGCATTGCGAGCGTGTTGATCCAATCTCTTAAAGTTCCGCCAAGGGCAATTGCCAGTCCAGCTGAAGTCGCCTGAGATGCCCCCCATGCCCCCAATGCCAGCCCATGCGAAGTATTTTCATTTTCGCCCAATAGCATTGCGGCAATCAACGTGGAAACGGCAAATAGTCCCGAGCCCATCCCGATCAAAAACGCCCCCGTGAAAAAGAGAGTGGTTGATGCAATAGGCGCTGAAACAATGACGGCAGGGAATGCAAGTAACCCAAAAAAGATGCTATTTGACATCAACCTATAGGCGCTTAGGCCCGCCTTTAATCGACGGGCGGCATATGCCAACCCAACCAATGCACCAAATGCCCAAGCCGCCGTAAGCCACGTGGTTTGACCAACCGCCAACCCCAGGATTTCCCCACCATAAGGCTCTAACAGAACATCCTGCATATTGAAGGCCAGCGTTCCGAGGAATACCACCAAGATTAATCGCGCGCTTGCGCCCTCGGCCATGAATTCGGAACAAGTTTTCGCGAAACTGGGACGTGGCGCTAAACGCTGTTCCTTGGTCATCGGTCTCACATGCTCTTGCTTCCAAAGAGCGACCAAATTCAACAGAAGGCCCGCCAAGGCGGCGCCTTGAACCACTCTGATCAACGTTAGGTTGGTGAAATCTCTTAGCAGCCATCCAATTAATAGCGCAGATAGACCCATGCCCAATAAATACATTACATAAAGCAGTGCAACGACACGTGGTCTTGTTTCTTCTGTCGCGCGATCGCTTGCTAAGGCAAGGCCAGCCGTTTGCGTCATGTGCAAACCAAGACCTGTCATCAAAAACGCAAGGGCCGCCAATACTTCACCAGCCCACGTAGGCCCAACCGTTTGATCACCTGATAAAACTAGCAAGGCAAATGGCATGACGGCAAGCCCACCCATCTGCCAAAGCGATCCAAACCAAATAAATGGAACGCGCTTCCAACCAATCGCAGAGCGATATGTGTCGGATCGAAAACCGATAAGGGCACGAAATGGCGCAATTAACACAGGCAACGCAATCATAATCGCAACGATCATCGCAGGCACACTAAGTTCGACAATCATGACGCGGTTGAGGGTGCCCAATAGCATAACACTCGCCAGACCCACAGACACCTGAAACAAAGACAAACGCAACAACTGCCCAATCGGTAAATCTCGACTGGCCGCATCGGCGAACGGCAACATTCGACGCGTAAGCTTTGTTAATGGGTGCGGCGTGCGTTGTGTCATTTATGAACCCCCAACGCATGTGAAATATAGAAACCCGAAGTGATCCGGCCCAAATCCCTTAGTGCAATCCCTTCACCCAGCGCGCGCGCAAGCGAGCGTGGGGAATGTGGAACCATGGTTGGAGATTTGTCACCGCGCGGCGCAAGTTTACCTGCATACCACATCATCATCAGAAGAGATGTTTTGGGCGCAACTGTAAACACGATATGTTCAGACGTACGGCGTGCAAGGTTATCTAGCACATTCGCCAGATCACGCTGTGAATAATAAATCAAACTATCCATCGCAAGCACGTAGTTAAAGCTGCCCAGCGCTGTGTTGTTCATATCGCCTGCCACAAATTCAATTTGATCATGTAGTGACGGAGGAATCCTCCGTTGCGCAATTTCAATCAATGACGGACTGATGTCGATTGCAGTGACTTGTGCGCCCCGTTCTGCAAGCGTTTGAGTGACTTGACCAACACCGCATCCTGCATCCAGAACCCGCACACCATTCAAGTCATTTGGAAGCTGTGACAACAATTTCGCGCGCATCTGGTCACGACCAGCACGAACCGTTTGACGAATACGCGAAACAGGAGCGTCAGAGGTTAGTCGCTCCCATGTTTTTGTCGCGGTTTTGTCAAAATATGTCTCGACGCGTGAAAGTGTTTGATTATAGCTCATCAATCAAACCCCAGTAATTCAAAGATATCACGGTCCTCTAGCGGGGCCGGCGCCAAAGGCTCGGTTCCATTCCAAAGAGTTTCCGCCAGCTTGATGTATTCGGCCTGAACGATGGCGACATCTTCGTCCATGTCCATTTCAAACAGTGTTTTCTTTTTCAAACGTGATCGTCGGATGACATCTACATCTGGCATGTGGGCAATACGATTAAAACCAACTGTATCGCAGTAACGGTCAACTTCATTCGTTTCTTTTGATCTGTTGGCAACACAACCAGCAAGGCGCACCTTGTAATTGTTTGATTTCGCCTGAACCGCAGCAATAATGCGGTTCATTGCATAGATGCTATCAAAATCATTCGCCGTTACGATCAACGCACGATCCGCGTGTTGCAGGGGCGCTGCAAACCCACCACAGACCACATCGCCAAGCACATCGAAGATAACAACGTCAGTATCATCTAGTAGGTGGTGCTGTTTCAACAGTTTAACTGTTTGCCCAACTACGTACCCGCCACATCCTGTACCTGCAGGTGGTCCGCCTGCTTCGACACATTTAACACCGTTGAAGCCTTCGAAAACGAAATCTTCTGGACGCAATTCTTCTGCGTGGAAATCAACTTCTTTCAAAATATCGATCACCGTTGGCACCAATGAGCCAGTCAAAGTAAAGGTGCTGTCGTGTTTAGGATCACATCCTATTTGCAGCACGCGCTTGCCCAGTTTGGAAAAGGCAGCTGACAAATTGGAACTTGTCGTTGATTTGCCAATGCCGCCTTTTCCATAAACGGAAAAGACCTTGGCCCCTTCGATTTTCATGTCAGGATCTTGGTGAACTTGGACCGACCCCTCACCATCCAAACCGCTTAGGCGCGGGATTGTTTTATCTAGTGGTGCCATGGCGTAAGCCCCTTTTTGTGTGGGTTCTGAATAATCATTGTGCGGCAATCCCTTCCATACGATCTTC
>JAAEZW010000140.1:4306-5639 GCA_018222665.1 Paracoccaceae bacterium | reverse complement strand
GCCCCAACAAGGATGATCGTGCCATCCTCCATATAGGGTAAAAATCCGTCTTGCTGTGCCTTATTAAAGCGATGGATTTCATCAACAAAAAGTAATGTCCCCCGCCCATTCGCATGACGTAATTTCGCAGCCTCAAACACCTTTTTCAAATCGGGGATACCCGTGAAAATCGCACTGATCTGGACAAAGTGCAGATCAGTGTGATCCGCAAGCAGGCGCGCCAATGTCGTTTTGCCAACACCAGGTGGTCCCCAAAAAATGAGTGAGCTCAGTTTTTTGTTCCCGAGCATCGCGCCCAAGGGCGCATCTGCCGCCAAAATCTGCGCCTGACCAATCACTTGGTCAATCGCACGCGGGCGCAAGCGTTCCGCCAAGGGTTGGGGACCCTTTGGTGCATCAGCTGCGTCAGGGGCAAACAAATCGTTCATCCCTAAAACCTAACCCAGTTTCATCAGGCCGAACATAGCGAAAATCGGCTTGGATCAATCAAGCGGCGCATGCAGACGTGTCGCCGAGGTGATAATGCCACCGCGATCGCCTACGGTAATCGACCCATAACGCTGTTTGAAACATTCGGGCAATTCACGATCCCCAGCCATCGACAGCCACAAACGGAACAAATGGCGGCGATTTTCGGGTTCAGGCCAATCCACGTATCCTGTGCGGTCATGCAATTGTGCGTGATTGTAAACGAATTGTATATCGCCGGGGATCAGGCGCATTTTGATATGTAAATCAGAATCATTTGCTAATTCGTCAAAATAATCCAATGCCTCAACGTGCTCTGGTGTTAGCCGCGTAGCATTATGAAAGCGTTGCGCACTATCGATGTATTGGCGCTGATAAAACACTGTTAAACGCCCATTGTGCCAGCTAAACGGCGGGATGGTCATATAGGGTTCCATGCCATCTGGCACTTCGCCACGGCGATCTGTTGCAATCGGGTCAAACAGCAATGCCAATAGATCAGGGCGTGTCATACGCATTTCATTGTAAATCGTCTCAGCACTGACCAAAAGGCTATCGCCCCCCTCTTTGGCATCCTGCAAACACATAAGCGCGACGACATCTGCGCTGTCTGTATGGAAACTTTGCCGTGCGCTGGTTTGATAAATGCGGGCGTTTGGATCATTCGGATCCGCACCAATGTCACGTACATGCCCCAAGATATGCCCCGCCGCATTCTGGGATCGCGCAGGACCCAAATGTGCGCCGATGCCACAAAAAATGGCGGCTGCCATTTCCTGTGAATATGATTTGATAGGCAATCCGCGGATCACCTCGACCCCGATACCGCGCAGCAGTTTTTCTGACATGTTCTGCAAGTGATCGG
>JAAEZW010000140.1:0-3931 GCA_018222665.1 Paracoccaceae bacterium | reverse complement strand
TCAACGTCACGATCAACGAATTCGATGATCGCCATTGGCGCCATGTCACCATAGCGGAAGCCCGCTTTCATGATGCGGATATAGCCACCCTTACGCTCCGCGTAGCGTGGGCCAAGAATGTCAAATAGTTTTGTGACATATTGGTCTTCTTTCAACTGCGCACGTGCTTGGCGGCGTGCGTGTAGATCGCCGCGCTTCCCCAATGTGATCAGTTTTTCAACGATCGGGCGAAGCTCTTTTGCTTTTGGCAAAGTTGTTTTGATTTGTTCGTGTTCGATAAGTGAGCCAGCCATGTTCGCCCACAATGCTTTGCGGTGTTCATGTGTACGGTTTAGGCGGCGGTAACCACGTGCGTGACGCATAATTTAGTCTCCTAAGTTCTTTTACTTTGTCTGGCGGTCGATGCGTGTCAGCCGCTCTCCTTGGGGCAAGTGCCCAGTTTTC
The DNA here is from genome assembly GCA_018222665.1 of Paracoccaceae bacterium. Lineage (GTDB taxonomy): Bacteria > Pseudomonadota > Alphaproteobacteria > Rhodobacterales > Rhodobacteraceae > HIMB11. The sequence goes on along the minus strand of JAAEZW010000140.1, from coordinate 3,487 downwards.
CCCGACCTTTCGGGCATTGGTCGCGCCGCGTTGCCGCGGCGCACGGGGCTTAGAAGTTGTCTTCGAACTTCTTCGCCAAATCTTCGATGTTGTCTGGTGGCCAATCCTCGACGTCCATGCCAAGGTGAAGCCCCATACCAGAAAGCACCTCTTTTATCTCGTTCAATGACTTGCGACCAAAGTTTGGTGTGCGAAGCATCTCTGCCTCTGTTTTCTGGATCAAATCACCGATGTAAACGATATTGTCGTTCTTTAGGCAGTTTGCAGAGCGTACTGACAATTCCAACTCGTCCACTTTCTTCAGCAGAAGCGGGTTGAATTCAAGACCATCATCATCGTCCTGACGGTTTGCAGATTCTGGTTCGTCAAAGTTCACAAAGATAGACAACTGATCCTGAAGAATGCGCGCCGCGAATGCGATGGCGTCATCAGGTGTGATTGACCCGTCTGTTTCTACCTTCATCGTCAGTTTGTCGTAATCCAAAACCTGACCTTCACGTGTTTTCTGAACGTCGTATGAGACCTTCTTTACAGGTGAGTAGATCGCGTCGATTGGGATCAACCCGATTGGCGCGTCTTCTGGTTTGTTTTTGTCTGCAGGAACATAGCCTTTGCCAGTGTTCACAGTCAGTTCCATGTACACATCTGCGCCATCGTCTAGGTGACAGATTACATGTTCTTTGTTCAGGATTTCAATGCCCGCGCTGTCGGAAATATCTCCAGCAGTAACAACACCAGGACCTTTTGCATTAATAGAAAGCCGCTTAGGGCCTTCCACTTCCATGCGCAATGAAACACCTTTTAGATTCAATACAATGTCTGTGACGTCTTCACGAACGCCTGCGACTGATGAAAACTCGTGCAGAACATTGTCAATTTGAACTGATGCGATGGCGGCACCCTGAAGGCTGCTCATCAATACGCGGCGCAGCGCGTTCCCAAGTGTAAGGCCGAAACCACGCTCAAGCGGTTCTGCAACCACTGTGCCTTGGCGCATTGGATCATTGCCTGGCTTTACGTCAAGTTGTGCAGGTTTAATCAATTCTGCCCAGTTTTTATGGATCATACGTCCCTCCATTCTAGCGGTATCCTATGTCCAAAAGACACACGCACCCGAGGATTAAAAATGACGGAAATGGGGCGGCAGGATCTGCAGCCCCATTCACAAACTTATTATACGCGGCGACGCTTTGGTGGGCGGCAGCCGTTGTGCGCGATTGGTGTTACGTCACGGATTGATGTGATGTTGAAACCAATTGCGGCCAATGCGCGTAGCGCACTTTCACGACCTGAACCTGGACCCTGCACTTCAATCTCAAGCGTTTTTACGCCATGCTCTTGTGCTTTTTTGCCCGCGTCTTCTGCGGCGATCTGTGCGGCATATGGTGTAGACTTACGAGAGCCTTTGAAACCCATTGTGCCCGCAGATGACCATGCGATTGCGTTACCTTGAACGTCAGAGATCAAGATTTTGGTGTTGTTGAACGATGAATTTACGTGTGCAACACCAGATGCGATATTTTTGGAGACCTTTTTCTTGCCACCACGACGTGTATCACGTGCCATATTCCTAGCCCTCCTTACTTCTTCTTACCAGCGATTGGTTTTGCTGGACCTTTACGTGTGCGCGCATTTGTATGCGTACGCTGACCACGAACAGGAAGGTTACGACGATGGCGCAGACCACGATAGCAGCCAAGATCCATCAAACGCTTGATGTTCATTTGAACTTCACGGCGCAAATCACCTTCTACTGAGAAGTTTGCGTCGATGTATTCACGAATTGACAACACCTCTGCGTCTGACAATTCGTTGATACGACGTGCCATATCAATGTTCACTGCTTCGCAGATTTGTTTCGCTGAGGTATGTCCGATACCTGTGATATATGTCAAAGCGATTGGGACACGCTTTGCTGTTGGGATGTTTACGCCGGCAATACGAGCCACGTTCTGTTCCTTTCGTTGCGGTTCCGTCATTCCAGAACCTTTTTTCACAACAAAGCCCTTGGTCTACCAAGGACTAAAGCTGATAAGGTGATCGCGCATTATGCGCTGCTTGATTCTCGTATGAGAACTCGCTGGTAAGGAGAATTTCACAATTCGTCAAGGGATAAGTAGGATAAATCCGCCAACACGAAGATTTATCGCATGCGCCACATCTATACCGCGGATATAGCCTTGGCGATGCGTGAGAAATTGCCAAGATAAAAATCCTTTAACTCGTTGGGGTAAACGCCAAAGATTTCGGCCACCTTTTTGCCATCGGCAAAAACATGGGTTGCGTATGCTCTGCTGTCATATGTCATGATCACACGATCTGGGTTGGCGGCCTGCTCAATGGGTTCATCAAAGCGGATCACCAGCTTGTCCTTTTCTGGTTCAAAATCCAATATATGAACACACTCATCCGCTGTAGTCATATCATCTTGAAGGAACACTTCATAATTGTTGGACAATAGTTTCCCCACCACCCTTCAATAAAAAAGGGCGCATAAAAGCGCCCTTGATTGAAACAATTTATATTTCGACTTATCCGTCTAGCGCATTCGCCAGGCTGGCTTGCACCTCATCAATTGATGCAAGGCCATCAATGGCCTTTAGCGCACCTTTTGCGTGGTAATAGCCGATCAACGGTGATGTCTTTTTGTAGTACTCCATCAATCGTGTGCGCATGCTTTCTTCGTTGTCATCCGCGCGCGCCTCTTTGCCTGCGGCAACCGCCTCTTTCGCGCGATTGACAACGCGTTGGACCAAGATTTCGTCTTCGACTTCCAATGCAACCACTGCATCCAAGGCAAAACCGTTTTCCGCCAAAAGTTCACCCAATGCATCTGCTTGTGCAAGTGTGCGTGGAAAGCCATCAAAGATAAAGCCGCCCTCTGATCCCTCTTGCAGTTTTTCACGGATCAATCCGATCACGATTTCGTCAGTGACCAATTCACCACGGTCCATAACATCCGCAACGACTTTGCCCATCTCGGTGCCAGAGGTGCGCGCAGCGCGCAGCATGTCACCGGTCGACAGTTGCATCATGTTGCGGGTTTCGACCAAGTGCTGTGCCTGCGTTCCTTTGCCTGCACCTGGTGGTCCTAACAGAATAATATTCATCGACGAGCTGGTCCTTTTTTCTTACGTGTCTTTCCTTTACCACGCAGCTGCGATTTCTGAATCAGACTTTCGTACTGATGCGCTAAGAGATGCGATTGCACCTGCTGAATGGTATCCATTGTTACCGAAACCACGATCAGCAACGAGGTTCCACCAAAGTAAAACGGAATTCCAAGCTGTCCTCTCAGGATTTCGGGCAATAAACATACGGCCGCAAGATATGCAGACCCCAAAACCAACACTCGGTTCACCACGTATTCTAGGTGTTCTGCGGTCTTTTTGCCTGGGCGGATACCAGGGATAAAGCCGTTTTGATTTTTTAGATTGTCGGCAACGTCGTCCACTTTGAACGATACGTTGTGCGTATAGAAGAACGC
>JAAEZW010000139.1 GCA_018222665.1 Paracoccaceae bacterium | reverse complement strand
GACTTGAACAACGCAAATCCACCCTTGGCGCAGAATATGTGCAAAAAAGTTTGGATGCCGCTGATGATTTCACCCGCCCCTTCCAAGAGGCGATGACAGCATGGTGTTGGGGATTTGGCTGGGGCGATGATGTTATTGACGCAAAAACACGGTCGATGATGAACCTATCTATGATTGGCGCCTTGGGCAAAATGCACGAATGGGAATTGCATTGTCGGGGGGCCATCAACAATGGCGTCACGCCCGAGGAAATTCGCGCAATCATTCACGTCATCGCAATTTATTGCGGCGTTCCCCAAGGTTTGGAATGTTTCCGCGCGGCACGCAAAGTGTTGGAAAATCAATGAACAGATAGGCCCGCACATCGGTTGCGGGCCAGGACCACCCTGCCCCAAAATCGCTGCAAACTGCGCCAGGGCAAATCATAGCGCGATAAAAGCGGCACTTGGCTTGATTTCGTAGCACAGCGTGGTATTGAGCGCGTGAACAAATCAACCCTATTGAAAAGGCCGCTTTGATGGATATTCAAGCCCTGCGCACTGCAAACCCCGATCATTGGAATAAGGCAGCCGCCATCCGGACGTTAACACTGGATGCAATTGCCGCTGCAAACTCTGGACACTCTGGAATGCCAATGGGGATGGCAGATGTGGCAACCGTGTTGTTTGAAAAACACATGAAGTTTGACGCGAAAAACCCAACATGGCCAGATCGTGATCGCTTTATCCTGTCTGCGGGACATGGATCGATGTTGATCTATTCCCTATTGCACCTGTGCGGATACGACGATTTCCCAATCGAAGAGATCAAGAATTTCCGCCAGTTGGGTGCGAAAACCGCGGGTCACCCTGAAAACTTCCTTTCCGACGCGATTGAAACAACAACAGGCCCATTGGGTCAGGGGATTTCAAATGCTGTTGGTTTTGCCATGGCCGAAGAAATCCTACGCGCCCGTTTTGGCAAAAAGGTTGTGGATCACCACACCTATGTGATCGCAGGTGACGGGTGTTTGATGGAAGGCGTCAGCCAAGAGGCGATTGGCCTTGCTGGGCGTCACGAATTGTCAAAATTGATCGTTCTTTGGGACAACAACAACATCACCATTGACGGCACCGTTGATTTGGCCGACCGCACCGATCAGGTCATGCGTTTTAAGGCGTCAGGCTGGCATGTTCAGGAGATTGATGGCCACGATCCTGCGGCAATTGATGCCGCCCTGACGGCGGCAAAGAAATCCAAAAAACCATCTATGATTGCGTGTGAAACACATATCGCACTTGGGTCATCTGCACAGGATACATCCAAGGGTCACGGCGCACTGACAGATGCGCAGTTGATCGCCGATACAAAAGCCGCCTATGGATGGACGGCGGATGCCTTTGAAATTCCAGCGGACATCAAAAAAGACTGGGAAATCATCGGATCACGCGGCGCGGCAGAGCGTGCCGAGTGGAACGCACGTTTTGCAACCCTGTCCAACAACAAACAAAGTGAATTCAACCGCGCCTTTGCCTTAGACGCGCCCAAGCGTTTGGCCGCGGTCGTGCGTGCATTCAAAAAACAAACCTCGGAAGAGGCACCCAAGCACGCAACACGGAAATCCAGCGAATTGGCGTTGAATGTCATCAACCCAGTGATGCAAGAAACCGTTGGCGGATCTGCGGATCTGTCTGGGTCAAACAACACAAAATCCAAGGATATGGGTATCTTTGACACCAATAACCGTGGGGGTCGTTATATCCACTGGGGCATCCGCGAACATGGTATGGCCGCGGCAATGAACGGCATGGCATTGCATGGTGGTATTCGCCCCTATGGCGGCACATTCATGTGCTTTACCGATTATGCGCGTCCTGCGATGCGTTTGGCAGCCTTGATGAAAATGCCAACCGTTTTCGTTATGACGCATGACAGCATCGGTTTGGGCGAAGATGGCCCAACACACCAACCCGTTGAACATTTGGCCATCAGCCGCGCGACCCCAAACACCTACGTTTTCCGTCCTGCGGATACGGTTGAAACAGCAGAAGCCTGGGAATTGGCCCTAACGGCCAAGGAAACGCCCTCTGTTCTGTCTCTAACACGTCAGGGTTTGCCAACGGTGCGGACCGAGCATAAAAATGCAAATCTGAGCGCCAAGGGGGCCTATGTTTTGGCCGACTCAGAAGGCAAGCGTCAGGTCATCCTAATCGCAACAGGATCAGAAGTTTCCATCGCCCTAAAAGCGCGCGAGGCATTGCAAGCCCAAGGGATCGGTACACGCGTTGTTTCAATGCCTTGCATGGAATTGTTCGCAGAACAGGACGAAGCCTATAGCCGCAAGGTCCTGCCTGCAGGGAACATCGTGCGCATCGGCATCGAAGCGGGCGTGCGTCAGGGTTGGGATCGCTGGCTTTTGGGGGAACGCGGACGCGAAGCGAAAACAGGGTTCATCGGAATGGACCGTTTCGGCGCATCTGCCCCTGCAGAGGTTCTGTTTGAAAAATTTGGCATCACGTCTGACGCGATTGTCAAAATGGCAAACGACCTGCTGTAAACAAAATCACACAAACGACTCAGAACCCCGCCGCTGGCGGGGTTTTTCAATTTCGCCTTTGAATATTTGCGAAAACGTTAACGCTAACATCGTATTTTATCGCTAACATCCTGACAAAATTACGATTTTTCATTTATCCTAGATCCAAAGTGTTCTAAGCCCTGACCCAAGCCAAAGCAGGAGACAGACGATGACAGTCACAGTTGGAATCAATGGATTTGGACGTATCGGACGGTGTACATTGGCGCATATCGCCGAAAGCGCACGCAACGATGTTCAGGTTGTAAAAATCAACGCAACAGGCCCCATTGAAACCAACGCGCACCTGTTAAAATATGACAGCGTGCATGGCCGCTTTAACGGCAATGTTGTTGTCAAGGATGACACCATGGATTTGGGCCGCGGCCCGATGCAAGTCTTTTCAACCTATTACCCCGAGGAATTGGATTGGTCTGGGTGTGACGTTGTTTTGGAATGCACTGGCAAATTCAACGACGGCAACAAAGCGGATGTGCATATTCGCCAAGGCGCAAAATCTGTCCTAATCTCGGCCCCTGCAAAGAATGTGCAAAAAACCATCGTCTATGGCGTAAATCACCGCGATCTAATTTCTGGCGACACAATGGTGTCCAACGGATCGTGCACAACGAACTGCTTGGCGCCATTGGCCAAGGTTCTGAATGACGCGGTCGGAATTGAACGCGGCATCATGACAACGATCCACAGCTATACAGGCGACCAACCTACTTTGGACCGCCGCCACAAGGATTTGTACCGCGCCCGCGCCGCTGGAATGGCGATGATCCCAACATCCACAGGGGCCGCCAAAGCATTGGGCGAAGTATTGCCAGAGCTATCTGGCAAACTGGACGGCACTGCGATGCGCGTACCAACGCCAAACGTGTCTGCCGTGGATTTGACATTTGAGGCCAGCAAAGATGTCACTGTCGAAGACATCAACGAAATCGTACGCGAAGCGGCCGCGGGTCACATGGGGCACGTCTTGGCCTATGACCCAGAGCCCAAGATTTCAATCGACTTTAACCATACACCAGAATCCAGCATCTTTGCCCCCGACCAAACCAAGGTTGTCGGTGGTCGCACTGTGCGTGTTTTGGCATGGTATGACAACGAATGGGGCTTCTCCTGCCGCATGGCAGATGTTGCCGCAACAATGGGTCGGTTGTTGTAATCACATCAAAACTTCTGCAAAACACCGCCTTGTGTGCGGGTTTTTTTATTTACCAAATTCCGATATCTCCCTAGACATCATTGAAACGTTACAACAGGTGCATGATGGGAAATTATGGTTGGCCAATGCTATTTTTTCGCCATTTTATGCGCCATATTTTATGTTGTGCTTTATAACGGAGCGCAGAATTTTCACTTTCTCCTCGTCAAGGGCGACGAGTTGATCGAGTATCTGGCCTTTTGGCGATAAATTTCCACGATTTGTAAACATCCTGCTTTTGGCTTGACAAATTTCCCTGAATGTTGATGTTAGCGCTAACTTTATCGCTAATAAAAATCAAAGGATGAACCATGGCTGTCAAAGTTGCCATCAATGGATTTGGGCGCATCGGGCGTAATGTTTTGCGGGCCATCGTTGAATCGGGGCGCACCGATATCGAGGTTGTGGCGATCAACGATTTGGGACCTGTGGAAACAAATGCGCATCTTTTGCGATTTGACAGTGTACATGGACGCTTTCCTGCAGAGGTCACAACTACCGACAGCAAAATTGATGTGGGCCGTGGTCCGATTAATGTAACAGCCATTCGCAATCCTGCGGAACTTCCTTGGGATGGAGTGGATGTTGTTTTGGAATGTACAGGCATTTTCACAGATCGGGAAAAGGCCGCGGTTCATTTGGAAAACGGTGCCCATCGTGTTTTGGTTTCAGCCCCGTCAAAGGGCGCGGACAATACTATCGTTTATGGTGTGAACCACGACACGCTGACGTCGGATCAAATCATCGTGTCAAACGCATCCTGCACCACCAACTGTCTGTCTCCTGTGGCCAAGGCTCTGAATGATGCCATCGGCATCAAACGTGGGTTTATGACCACAATCCACAGCTATACAGGCGATCAACCAGCGCTGGACACAATGCATAAGGATTTGTATCGCTCCCGCGCCGCCGCGATGAGCATGATCCCAACCTCCACAGGGGCCGCTAAGGCCGTTGGTTTGGTATTGCCCGAGTTGAACGGAAAATTGGACGGTGTGGCCATTCGTGTCCCAACCCCAAACGTATCCTGTGTTGACCTCACGTTTGAGGCTGCGCGCGATACCACGATTGAGGAAATCAACGCGGCCGTTAAATCCGCGGCTGAGGGCGCGATGAACGGCATCTTGGGTTATACAGACGATCCGCTTGTTTCAATGGATTTCAACCACGATCCGCATTCATCCGTTTTTGCCAGCGAACAAACCAAGGTGATGGATGGCAATATGGTGCGCATCCTGACGTGGTATGACAACGAATGGGGCTTTTCCAACCGCATGGCCGATACGGCCGTTGCGATGGGTAAATTGATTTAGACCTCTTCCCTATTACGTGGCCTATCTGGGATAACAAAATCCCCATATTTTTTATATCAACGCTTAGGATCACGCCCGTGGGCGATTAACGTGGCTGAATGAAATGAAGCCCACGCACCGTTTTGCCGAAGGCAAACCTGCGGTTCGACTGGACGCGCGCGGGCTGTATCTTGCGCGATTAGTCTGCGCTACGCTGCGACCGCGCATGATCTGGGTTGACAAAGTCAACAGTGTGCCAAGGCGATCTCTGAAATATCGCATTTAATTATAAGAATTGGAGTTCTTGTTGTTTGGGGCGCCTTAGCGCCCCTTCCAAACAGGATCACGTTTTTCTGCGAAGGCGCGCGCGCCTTCTAATTGATCCTCAGACGTGTAAAGTTTTTCCACAGTTTCAAACTGCGATTTGGTGATTTTATTCATCGCATCTTGGAACTTCATATCCTCAGCCTCGCGCACGATTTCCTTGATCGCGGCGTAAACCAAGGGCGGACCCGAGGCCAAAAGCTTGGCCAATTTGCGCGCCTCTGCCATCAGATCAGCGGCGGGATAGATGTGGTTGATGATGCCCCATCCCTTGGCCTCTTCTGCATCAAACCAACGCCCTGTGAGCAAT
>JAAEZW010000138.1 GCA_018222665.1 Paracoccaceae bacterium | reverse complement strand
CAACAAATCTTGGCCCTGTCGTTATGTCAGGTTACGCATCAAGATAACGAATTTTTGAATCTGGGACGAGCATGGCAACGATTTTACGGCGCAATCGAGATCGCAAAAATGTTTTGGTCTATCGTCGCAATATCGAAGAATACCTTACCGAACGCGGCAAGGAACATCGCGTTGGCCGATTTCGTCGCGCGTTTAAACTGCGCCGCGCCGCCCGCGAAGCATAGTATTTTGTGAATTCCATCTCTTTTCATTTCGAATTTCTTGGCTATAGTCGCACACATGTTGAATTCTAGTGCCATATCATCGCGTCAAACCCGTTTGGGTCCACTGGCGCTCGGCCTCCTACTAAGCAGCCTCTGAGCGTGCCATATCCGGTGCGTCCGCTCAGAGGAGACACAAGAGCGCACCGACATGACACCGCTTAGTAGACATAGAAAAAGAGAACTCAGATGACACAATCCGACAACAAAGACCGCATCGTGATCTTTGACACGACGTTGCGCGACGGTGAACAATCCCCAGGCGCAACAATGACGCATGACGAAAAGCTTGAGATTGCCGAGCTTTTGGACGACATGGGCGTTGATATTATCGAGGCAGGGTTCCCCATCGCATCAGAGGGCGATTTTCGCGCCGTATCCGAAATCGCAAAACGCAGTAAGAATTCCGTAATTTGCGGCCTAGCCCGTGCAAATTTCGGCGATATTGACCGCTGTTGGGAGGCCGTGCGCAATTCGGAACGCCCACGCATCCACACATTTATCGGCACATCGCCATTGCACCGCGCGATCCCAAATCTGGATCAGGATCAAATGGCCGAGCGTATTCACGAAACCGTGACCCATGCACGCAATTTGTGTGACAATATCCAATGGTCACCCATGGACGCTACACGCACTGAACATGACTATCTGTGCCGCGTTGTCGAAATCGCGATCAACGCAGGTGCAACAACAATCAACATCCCCGATACCGTGGGATATACAGCCCCTGTTGAAAGCGCCGATTTGATCCGCATGTTGATTGAAAAGGTTCCAGGTGCGGATGACATCATCTTTGCAACGCATTGTCACAATGACCTTGGCATGGCGACGGCAAACTCATTGGCAGCCGTCGAAGGTGGTGCGCGTCAAATCGAATGCACCATCAACGGGCTTGGCGAACGCGCGGGCAACACGGCGTTAGAAGAAGTTGTCATGGCATTGAAAGTGCGCGGCGATATCATGCCCTATTTCACAGGTATCGACACAACCAAGATCATGAATATTTCACGCCGCGTTGCATCGGTTTCGGGTTTCCCCGTGCAGTTTAACAAAGCAATTGTTGGTAAAAACGCCTTCGCCCACGAAAGCGGTATTCACCAAGATGGCATGCTGAAAAACGCTGAAACATTCGAAATTATGCGCCCCGAGGATGTTGGCCTGTCTGAGACAAACTTGGTCATGGGCAAACACTCTGGCCGTGCGGCCCTACGCTCTAAATTGGAAGATTTGGGATATGTGTTGGCCGACAATCAGCTAAAGGATGTATTTGTCCGTTTCAAAGAATTGGCAGATCGCAAGAAAGAGGTCTATGACGAAGACCTAATTGCATTGATGCGTGCGGGCGAAGATGCGGAAAATGATCACATTACGTTGAAATCACTACGCGTGGTCTGCGGAACGGGTGAACCACAAACCGCAGAAATGACATTGATCATCGGCGGGGAAGAAGTATCAACAACCGCCACAGGTGACGGACCCGTTGACGCAACCTTCAACGCGGTGAAGGCGCTCTACGGACACAAAGCCCGCCTGCAGTTGTACCAAGTTCACGCCGTGACCGAAGGCACAGACGCCCAAGCCACCGTCAGCGTCCGCATGGAAGAGGACGGAAATATCGCCACGGGCCAATCGGCCGACACAGATACCGTTGTGGCAAGCGCCAAAGCCTATCTCAATGCGCTAAACCGCCTATACGTCCGCCGTGGTCGTCTGGGCGAAGACCAGCGTGAAGTGAATTGGAAAGACGTGTCTTAATCTAGGCTACAGCAGCTTTTGTTTTCAGACTTATACGACACGCGAACACTGTTCGCGTGTCGAATTCTTAAAATACTTACAACAACGCTTGCTAGAACGGAACACGCACCCTTGCGCGTTGCAGCTCGATCAGGCCCATGGTTGTCCAACCAACAAAATTCGTTTCCACAGAATCTTTGCGCAGCGCGGCCTTAAGGGCGCTTTCCACTGTCTTGCGATCCTTCTTGGGCATTGGGGCGGGGTCAATCACGATCTGGCCGCCCAAACCGCGTAACCGCAATTGGCGCGGTAAATCGCGGGCCATGGCAATATTCGCCTTAATACCCGCAGCGGGCGAGGTATCTTTGCCCGTATTCACATCGACCGTTACAAAGGCACGCGTGGGTTCCACGTAATAATGCCCGCCATCAATGCGCACGGCGGGGGATTTCAAATCCTCAATCATGTCCAAAACGCCATGCGTTTCAAAACACCCTGCTTCGGTCACAATATCAGCGGGGGCTGTCCATTCACGCCAGCCTAATGTGTGGGGGTTATCCGCCTCAACCAACAGCTCTGGCGCCCCATCCTGATCGGCCATAACGGCACTGGCAAGACCCAGCATGTTTTGCGCATCGTCCAAAATGTCATCATCATCCGCATCAGCACAGCTGGACCGTAGGATCATACCATATTCAAATGGGTCCAAGCCTTCACGGATAATCTGGAGCAGGGCATCACGGCGATCATCATCCTTGATACTGCGGGAGATGTTCAAGCCAGGCGCATCAGGCGTCAAAATCACATATCGGCTTTTGAACAAAAGCTTAGACGTCACTGGAATGGCCTTGCCCGCTTCTGCAAAACCGCTGACCTGCACCAATAGGGTCTGACCCGGCGCTAATCCTTTGACCTGACGCAAAAACGCGGGGCCATCTGGGGTTTTCAAAAACATGCCCCCCTGCCCCTTTACGGGGCGATCCGCGACAGCACGATAAACCGTTCCCGGTGCGGGCAAATCTGTTTCCAAAAACAAATCCTGCAGCTTGCCATCCTCAACAAGTGCGGCCGCCTGACGCTCGTCCATATGATCCAGAAGGATTTGACGTCCTTTCATCATGTCGCTCCGAATGTTGAAATGCCAGCCGCCTTTAACAGCGCATAGGTTTCCGCCACAGGCAAACCCATGATTGCAGAATAGGATCCGCTGATCCATGGCACAAACGCCCCTGCGGGACCTTGGATACCATATCCGCCTGCTTTGCCCTTCCAATCGCCTGTGGAAAGATAGGCGTCAATCTCTGCGGCGCTAAGCACCTTCATTTTGACGATACTAACGCAATCCTTCTGCCAGATCGTGTCGGCCTTTTTCACAGCAACTGACGTGATAACACGATGGCGACGACCTGACATTTTTTGCAAAAATGCGCGTGCTTCATCCGCATCAGAGGGTTTGCCCAAAATCTGACGGCCAAGCGCAACTGTCGTGTCGCCGCACAAGGCAACCTCATCCGCGCCTAGTGTGATGGCGTCCACTTTTGATCGTGTCACACGATTGCAATAATTACGCGGTAGTTCCCCAGCCAGTGGGGTTTCGTCCACATCAGGCGGGCGCACATCATCGATATGCACACCAAGTTGCCCCAACAGCTCTTTTCGCCGCGGGCTGCCTGATCCAAGAACAAGTTTCACTTACTTGAAACGATAATTGATCCGACCTTTGGTCAGGTCATAGGGTGTCATTTCCACCTGAACGCGGTCGCCTGCCAAAACCCGAATACGGTTTTTGCGCATTTTTCCTGCCATATGTGCGTTGATCTCATGGCCATTTTCAAGCTCGACCAGAAACGTCGCATTTGGCAAGAGTTCCTTAACGACACCTGGAAATTCGAGCAATTCTTCCTTGGCCATAGTCTCTCCTACATATTGTTACGTGGTGCGCAGTATATCGCGCCTGGCGCTAAATGTATCTATTTTTGAAAATTTTCAAGAGGATTCATTGGAAACTGTGGCAACAGGGACAGATAGATCACGCATATCTTGTTCGCTCCAGTGGGTTCGGTTCAAAACAACGCCGTCTTTGCGTACCGCTTTGATCGCATCCAGATCGATGTCGCAATAGGTCCATCCGGGCGTTCCAATTTCACCCAAGGCCAGTACGCCATCGGCGGGAAACCCACGATCAGGGGGGCCAAAAACCCCGCCCGTTCCCGTTGCCTCGTCCACTCCGTTAAAGCGGGCCTCATTGCTAAGCAGGGATGACATGACAGATACACATTGATTTTCCAACGCGCGCGCCATTGCACCAATGCGAACGCGCCAATATCCATGCATCGCTTCGGTGCAGGATGGCACCAAAAGCACATCCACATCCTTTAACGCGCGGCCCAATTTCGGAAACTCACTGTCATAACAGATTAAAATACCAAATCGCCCCAAATCCGTTTCGATAACGTTCATTGGATTTCCATGTTCAACGCACCATTCTTCACGCTCAAAACGGGTCATGATTTGTTTATCCTGCAGGATATAGGCGCCACTGGGATCAAAAACACCCAAACGGTTCACATACCGGCCATCGTCCCACACAGGCGCGCTGCCTGATAAAATGTGGACGCCATATCGTTTTGCAAGTTTCGCATATGTCTCGCAAATCCGATCGAATACATCTGAAACCGATGACAGCGCGGTTTCCATTTTTGCGGCACTTTCCTCTCCTGCAAGCGATGAAAGCTCCATCGATGCATATTCAGGAAAAACTAAAAACTCGGCCCCGTGATCAGCAGCGTCTGCGACCCAGCTCTCTAGTTTTTGTTCATATGCATCCCAAGAATTTAACCAAGTGATGGGATAAGCCGCCGTTGCAATACGCATGATGTCCTCGACCATTTTTTGGACAGGCTACCGCGATCCGCACCATTCGCCAAAGAAAAAGAGGGCCGAAACCCTCTTTTCCCTGCAATACTCGTCAAATGCGCGATGCGCATACTCGTTACCTGCAAACACAAAAATATACTCGCGACGCATCCACTGGATGCCGCTATAGAATGCCTGCATTTGGGCGCGGGATGAATACAGCACAAAGTCTATATAGTGGAGCAACAGGATAGGTTTTGAGTGTTGCGCCAAGTACGGCTTAGTTTGGGGCCGCCTGCGTGATCATTTCCATAAAAATTGGTCCAACTGATTCTACGACCATTTTCACGCCTGTGGCGTTGGGATGAATGCCATCTGGTTGAAAATACTGGGACGCACTTTCATTCAATTGGCCGTCGGTGATGAACGGCTCAAAAAAACTGGGGATATACAGCGCTCCGTATTTCTCCGCCAACTCAGGAAAGATGTCGTCAAATTGCTGTTTGTAATCGGGGCCATAATTGTTGGGGGCATGGGTGCCCACCACCAAAAGGGCAACTTGGGCCTTCTGCAATTCGTCCAAAATGCCAATCAAGTTCGCGCGGACGACTTCGGGGGCAATTCCACGCAGCACATCGTTACCGCCCAACGCAACAACCGCCGCATCCAATCCCGGTTCAATTGACCATGCAACACGTTCCAAGCCCCCTGCGGTTGTGTCCCCAGACACCCCTGCATTGATCAAACGCACGTCCTTACGCTGGGAATTCACATATCGTTGCAGCTGCGGGACAAGTCCATTTTCAGGAACCAAACCATACCCATGGGTTAGGCTGTCCCCCAACAT
>JAAEZW010000137.1 GCA_018222665.1 Paracoccaceae bacterium | reverse complement strand
ATACCTCAATCAAATTGCGAAACGGATTGTAATCAAGCGTTTGTCTCGAATGACAATCCAACGACACGAAAAAGTGTGCGTTTGGTGTGTTTTTGAATCTCACACGCATAGCGTAAGTATGAGAAAATTTAGTTATTGATTTGATTTTCATATTAAAGTTGACATAGCCGCAACGAGTGCGTCAGCATCAGTTTCACCCACATCCATATGCGTCACGATCCGAATTCGCCTGGGACCAACAACCGTAATAGTTACATTCTTACGCTTTAGTTGTTTGGCAACCTCTCGCGCATCGGGACCATCAGGAGCGAGATCAGCAATTACGATGTTTGTGTCGATTGGCAGTATGTTAGATATAATCTCTAACTTACCAAGACGCACGCCTATGAACTGAGCCAAAGCGTGATCATCGGCAAGTCGATCAATGTGATTATCGAGCGCATAGAGACACATGGCGGTCAGAACTCCAGTTTGACGCATTGCACCACCCCACCTGCGTTTAAGCAGCCAAGCTTTATTTATGAAATCATGTGAACCAGCCAAGACGGCGCCAACCGGACACCCAAGGCCCTTTGTAAACGCAATCCAAGCACTATCAAAGCCTCGGGCAAATTCTGCTGCTGCTACTCCAGTAGCAACTTGAGCATTTAACAACCTGGCGCCATCTAAATGTGTTGATAAGCCTGCCGACTTAGCGGCCTCCACTGTGGCATTTAACTGCTCTAAAGGCCAAACTGCCCCACCTGCTAGGTTAGCTGTTTGTTCAGCCAGCAGCAGACGGCTGCGAGGTGCATGCGCTGAAACTGGACGCACATGTTCTGTAACCTGTTCGGGACTTAACATGCCTCTATTAGTGTCGATCGGGCACATCATTACCCCCGATAAAGCCGCTGGGCCGCCACTTTCTGCGAAAATAATATGGCTTTCACGTGTGCAGATCACTTCGTCCCCGGGACGTGTATGTACGGCAATAGCGATTTCATTACACATAGTCCCAGAGGGGAGAAAGACCGCAGCTTCCATCCCGAGCATCTCAGCAACCCGCGTGCACAGTTCGTTCGTGGAGGGGTCCTCATTATGTCGCTCATCACCCAAAGTTACGTTCAGCGCAGCCTCTCGCATAGCGCGGGTGGGGCGAGTTTGAGTGTCAGAGTAGAATTCGTGCATCTATTTTATTTATCCATTCGTTTCGTGTGGTGGGTAATCCGCTCTTGTGAGGTTGATCAAAGAGCACATCCTTCCCGCAAAATATCTCTGAGTGCCAATGTTTCACCCAATTAGTATTAATTTGTGTGTCATTAGACATAGGGCGCAGAGTGATAAATTCACTTGTATGCGTCTAGGAGTGTTGAATCTGAACTGGATTTGCGGCGCAGTTGATTAGTAGCTACAGGAATATAATCACTTTCGTCTTCATCAAGCACTGAATAAGTGACCTCCAACAACTCAAACAAACACCCTGGAATTAATACCAACATAGAGGGCTTGAAACGCAGCGCACTGACGCCTTCTATTCGCTTTCAGTAAGGTTCTCATTGCCACGCGCGTCAATCTACAAAACTGACCACTTTATACAGTTTTGCAAACATATGTTGCTTAGCTACCCTTTCCTAATCAATCCAACGCGTAACAGTTCCAGATGCTTTCGAACGGACTAGCTATTTTTCAGTTTCGTTAATCTTTCCAAATTCTCAGTCTTTTAGTATGCCTCTTATGATTTACTACGGTTTTAGCCAGCCTCGCTGATAATCTACCAAGGCGAACGGAGTACATGATGTCATCATACGATCCTGATTTGATCTGCACCCGCGAAGATGATGTGTTAATACTGACGCTGAACCGCGGTTCAAAAGCAAACTCTTTGACGCCCGCATTAGTCGAGGATTTGATCACCGCGCTGGATCAGCCTGACAATGTGCGCATGGCTGTCATTCGCGGTGAGGGGAAGCATTTCTGTGCAGGGTTTGATCTGTCAGATATTTCCGAGTTATCCGATGGGGATTTGCTCTGGCGCTTTGTGCGGATCGAGCTGCTGTTGCAGAAAATCTACCACAGCCCCTTTCCCATCGTGGCCCTTGGGCACGGGCAAATCGTTGGCGCGGGCGCAGATCTGTTCGTTGCTTGTTGGCACCGGGTTGCAGCGCCTTGCGCGGAACTGAAAATGCCGGGTTGGAATTTTGAATTGGCCCTTGGCACCGGACGCTTAGCCGCCCTGATCGGGCAAGACGCCGCGCGCGATATGCTGATTGACACCCGGTCCATTTCCGCCGAACAAGCACGAGAGATAGGGCTGGCCAGCGACCTGATAGAAAAAGAAGGTTGGGAGGATCTAGTCACCACTCTTGCCGCACGCGCGCGTGCCCTACCAACCGAGGCCACGACCAACATGCTGGCTCTGACAGGGTCAAAGAATGCCGAGCTTGATCTAGCAGCACTCGTACGCTCTGCTGCACGACCTGGCCTAAAATCCCGAATAGACAAGTATCGAAACCTTGCCATGCGCGAGCTGCAATAGATCCTTTTGCATAGCTAGGAAGAGGCTCAACGCCTTTAAATTTTAAATCCGAAGAAGCCAAACACCACATTATTCACGAAACGCACAGGCCTTTGAATTTGTTTTATTTCCAAAATCTATACATAAACCGCAGATACCTTTGATTAGTAAACATTTAATCAAGAACTGTGTTCTTACACTAGGTTCGAGACAAAGTGTCCACGGATAAGATCTCACATCCTACAGTTTGCTTCACCAATCTTTTCGACGAGTGATTTCATAAATCAGTGATGGCGTTAATGCAGCCAACACAAGGAGCCTCTGGTTTCCAACTACAATTGAGTTCCAATGCTAGGGAATTTGTTACACATTAATTATGTGCAGCAGCTACTGTGAGGTCGGTGACCTAGTGGCAATGTTAGTTCACCGATCTTGCTTTGTTTTTCAAGAAGACGAGGCGCGATTATGTCGCACAGCACAATGTGGTCCCATTTAATAATTGAGACGTAACCACAATTGCGATGTTTCCTTAGCATTGTACCCTCGAGGGCGAGGCTCTCCTTGTTATGTCACGCAATTTCCTCGCCCTCACACCAAGCTTGAACGGTTTCAGTTCAAACATCATCTGAGTTTCTGCTCGTTGGATTTTTCGCGAGAGACCTCTACCTAAATTGCACGAAAGGAGAACCGTTATGAAAGCACTAGCAACGACTACTTTTGTATTGATCATGTCAACCACCAGTGCATTTGCGTGGGGAGAAGGATGCTCAGGATCGAAGGCAAGCATGGCTAATTTATGTGAAGCCGGTTGGTCTTGGGACGAACAAGCAGGCGCTTGTGTGGAAACTCCAACATCATGATTTGATATGGATGGTTGGGCACACGCCTGACCATCCGATTATTGCATATCACACGATAAGCTTTGCTAATGACCGATAATCATGTAGACTTTGAGTACGCGACGCTCAATCATGCATGGAGGCTCACATGCAAACTTCGAAAGAGTACGCAGCGCGCGCTTGGATCTTAGAAGACCTACGCCAACACCTCACAACTGACGAACTAGATGAAGTTATCCTTTTTGCACGACGTGCAGGGTATTTGGATGCTGATGCTCAACTCACTGATGCTGGCACTCGATATTTTAATTTAATGACCAAATACAAGAAGGAAGTGGAAACCATTTAGTGTTACAGCCAGCTTCAGTAGCAAACATTTGCTATTATTTGAGAAATCTGTAAGCTCTGAATATTCGACGCTTCACTCCTAATGGAGGTACTGGTTCATGGTAATCAGAAATGAATTTGTCGAAAGAGAATGGCTGCTACGCCACCTCGGACATACAATCGGAACCAACAACGTTGATCATATTATAAACTTCGCGCGCGATGCAGGCTATCTCGATGCGGATGGATGCGTGACTGTTTTAGGTAAGAACTTCTATAGGGTAGCTAGCCGCGATCCTGACGCACTTGGGTATGACAAAAACTACGTCATGCAACACTTTCATTGAGTAGAGGTAGCGGTGATGGATAGCATGCAAGAGTTTTGGGCTTGCCAGTGGTTGTTAACTAACATTGGTGAAACATACAAAACGCAAGAGATACTAAAAGCGATAGAGATAGCACAAAGCGAGAGTTACATAAGCAAAGATGGCCATCTCACAGCAGCTGGCAAAAACTATGTAGAGCAACTTAAAGAAGTGTTTTCTTTCGTGGAATAGAGTAACGATCGTGCGATCAATCTGAAGTACGACGACAGTGATAAAACCAGTAAATCGAAACGATGCTAAAATTCCATCTAGCGCTGCACCCAAATTTATAATGTTCTCACACTGCTTGAGAGCGGATCGACTTCACTCATCAAAACGCTAATTACACACTAACGCCAATCATCAAATACAATCTAGGTATCACAAATGTCTAATAAGAAATCGCTTTGGATTACACGCCGATTATCAGAAAAAACGTTAGAACGAGCCCAAATAGACTACGATTGCGTAATCAACTTTGATGACCAACCAATTAGCCAACAAGAACTTGCAGAGCGTAGTTCAGAATTTGATGCAATATTACCATGTCATTCTGAAATTTTTAAAGATGATTTAGTTCGGGAACTTCATCCCCGTGTCAAAATTATTGCAAATCATTCGGTCGGGACGGACCACTGTGATATTAATGCGCTAAAAGCTCGGGGAATTACTATCACAAACACCCCTGATGTACTCTCTGACGCAACTGCAGAAATTGCATTCCTACTGATGCTTGGGGCTGCACGCCGTGCCATTGAGGGTGATGCATTGGTTCGTAATGGTGATTGGGATTTTTGGTCACCGAATTTTATGGTTGGGAAACAAGTCAGCGGCGCACGATTAGGCATTATCGGTATGGGTCGTGTCGGGCAAGTTATGGCAAAACGGGCTCGCGGTTTTGATATGGAAGTACATTACTTTAATCGAAAGAGACTGACGAAAGACGCGGAACATGGAGCGGTATATCATTCATCCCTCGAAACGCTGTTACCAGTCTCAGATTTTCTTTCGTTACATTGCCCTGCAACAGCTGAAACAATAGGCCTTATGAACACAGAAAATTTAAGTAAACTTCCAGATGGTGCCATCCTTATCAACTCTGCACGCGGATCACTCTGTGATGAAAACGCAGTATTAGAGGCAATAAAAAGCGGGAAGTTGAGTGCAGCAGGGATTGATTGTTTTGTAAACGAACCTGGGGGAAATTCTGAATTCGCCAAACAAAATAATATTTTCATGTTACCCCACATCGGAAGTGCAACAACTAAAACGCGGGATGCAATGGGTTTCAGAGCGCTTGATAATCTCGATGCATTTTTCGATGGTAAACTGCCCCAAGATATATTGTAGCAACTTAGCGCAAGACCCTGTTATTTCTTACGATGCTTCCAATCCCTATAAACAAGTGTGTTCTGAAATTAGGTTGCAGACACAGTGTCAAACCCTGGAATCCCAAAACTCAAACATACTTAAAAGTGTGTGTTTGGTGTGTTTTTGGATCTCACATGCTTAGCGTTAATGTGTGAAAATTAAGTCATTGATATTGTTTTTGAAAATGGCGCCCGGGGCGCAACCATACTTTCCTAAAATATCATTTAATTAAAGATGGTTAGAGGGCGTCGAAAATATTGAAGTGGTCCTAAAAGCGGTCCCTAATGGTATTCGAAGCCTTACTTTAAGCATTATGGCAC
>JAAEZW010000136.1 GCA_018222665.1 Paracoccaceae bacterium | reverse complement strand
CAGCTGCGCAACCGTGCGGCCAAGGTCGATTTACCCGCACCAGAAGGCGACGACAGAATGATCAATAACCCACGGCGGGCTGCATCGGGGTTATTCGACATTTTGAATTTGCTCTCTCATTTGATCTATCGTTGTCTTAAGCTCTAGGCCAAGGCGGGACAATTCGCTGTGCTGGGCCTTGGAACAAAGCGTATTGGCCTCGCGATTAAATTCTTGGATCAGGAACTCAGCGCGCCGTCCAATGCTTGCATTCTCGGCAAATAGGGCGCGCGCGGCGTCAATATGGGCGTCCAGTCGATCCAGTTCTTCTGCCACATCCTGTTTGATTATGAACAGCGCAACTTCTTGGGCAACGCGCTCTGGCTCAACCTCGGAAAACTGCTCGCTTAGGGTTTTGAGATTATCTATGAACCCTTGTTCCAGCTTGGCTTTGCGCTCTGGCAACAACGCACGCGCTGCCGAAACTAAATCTGCAATCGTATCAACTTGATCACCCAAAATACTGGCGAGTGCTTCGCCCTCTCGTGCGCGATCCATGTCCCAATTTGCAATCATTTGCGACATCGCCGATTGCACCGCCTGTGACATATCAGGCGTAAGTTCGGCAACGCCCGTTTCATGCGCCATCACGCCCTTAATCGCCAAAATATCGCTGGCCTTTGAGGGGGCAAGTGACAAATGACGGGCCAAGGCCAAATCCTCAATCCGTTCGATACCAGACAAAACCTGATCAATCATTTTTTCATTAATTGCAGGTGCCTCGGAAATATCGTCCTGTAGGCTATAGCGTATGTTCACCTGCAACGACCCACGCTTTGCAACCTTGGTAATGGTTTCGCGCAGTTTGGGTTCGAGTGCGGCAAACAATTCCGGGACGCGTAGTTTTAAATCAAAGCCACGGTTGTTCACGCTGCGCACTTCTAATGTGGCGCTTCCTCCTGTGAATTCGCAGGTGTGAATGGCAAAGCCGGTCATTGATTTCATGGCACTCTCCTCAGGCACTCATGTGCAATAAGATATTCTTGGACGTGGAACAAGGGCCGCGGCGTTAACCAATAATTAAGAATTCAGGATCACAACCACGCGTAAATTCGTATTAACCATTTGATAACAATTTGTAAGTGTATGGTGTTAAACATGGGTCAAAACGTGATTGAGCTGTCGCAATATCGGAATCGGGATCATTTTCCTGCATTGCGCACATTAGGGAATTACTGGAACAATTTGGCAGATGGTGGGGTGCCCTATCGCTCTGATCTTGATCCGCGCGGGCTTTCCGATGCGCTGCGCAGTATTGTGTTGATGGAACGTATTTCAACCGGAAATGCACGTATTCGAATTTCGGGACGATATCTATGCGATGTGTTGCAAGAGGATGGACGCGGCTTGCCTTATTCGCTGTTCTTCGATGGTGACAGCAGATCGCTCGCGCTTGATATTTTGGGCCAAGTGTTCGACACGGAATGCCCGAAAACATTATGGTTGGGATGCGCAGAAGGAACCTGGAGCGGGAAGATGACATTATATCCCCTGCGCGATGCCTATGGTGTAACCAACATATTGGTTGCTGGGATTGAGGGCAGCGCGCCCTTGGCGCACCCGATCAAATTCCATGCACAACTGACACCCATTCCAGTGACGGTGCAAGAGCGCATGATGCCGTTAAATTTTGTCGATGCCGCCTATCGCGCCGCCATGGTGAAATCGCGTGCCTATCTGCGCCTATTGGATCAAACCGTATCTGACAAATAATCGTTCAGTAAGGTAACGACATCGGCGCGATCCACATCCGAGGTCACGAATGCCTGTCCAATGCCACGGGCAAGGATAAAACGCAGTTGGCCATCCACCACCTTTTTGTCCTGCGCCATCAAATCAACCAATGCCTCAGCACTGGGCAGCGATCCATCGATGTCGGACAAATGCGATTTCATGCCCATAGCGCTGAGGTGTTGTGCGACACGACTTGGCGCCTCTTGCGAACATAATCCCATGCGTGCAGAGAAATCGAACGCCAGCGCGCAGCCAATGGCCACCCCTTCGCCATGCAATAGGCGGTCAGAATAACCCGTTGCCGCCTCAAGCGCGTGACAAAAGGTATGCCCAAGGTTCAAAAGCGCACGATCCCCCTGTTCCGTTTCATCGCGTTCAACAATGTCGGCCTTCATCTGACAGGAAATACGGACCGCTTCGGCGCGAGCCTCTTTGTCGCCTTTGGCAAGTGCGGGACCATGCTCTTCAAGCCATTCAAAAAACGCCTCATTGCCCAACAAACCGTATTTAACAACCTCACCATAGCCTGCCAAAAAATCACGCGGTGTCAGTGTATCCAACACATCAATATCCGCCAAAACCATGCTGGGTTGGTGAAACGCACCGATCAGGTTTTTGCCGTGGGGCGCATTGATCCCCGTTTTGCCACCCACAGAGCTGTCAACCTGCGCCAAAAGCGATGTGGGCATTTGAACAAATCGAATGCCCCGTCGCAGCACAGCGGCCGCAAACCCCACCAAATCCCCGATCACGCCACCGCCAAGCGCAATAACAACATCACTGCGTTCAATCTTTTCGCTCAGCAACCATTCAACGGTCCGCTCAAAATGCGCCCAAGACTTGGTGCTTTCCCCCGCAGGTAGGGTCAAAGATGCCGTTGAAATTCCGGCGCCCTCTAGCCCCTCAACAAGCGTGTTAAGGTGAAGGGCCGCCACGTTTTCATCCGTCACAATTGCCACGCGTTGTCGTTTTAACAGGGGAGCGATAAAGCCCACCGCATTCGCAATGAGCCCAGATCCAATATGAATTTGATACGCGCGTTCCCCAAGGTTTACATCAACTGTTTTCATTGTTTGCCTAACCTTCAAATATTCCGTCATGCCGTTCTAACACATCAATCACGCGATCTACCATTTCTGGAATTTCGGTTTCACCATCAGAAGACACCTGTACGTCCGCCAAGGCATAGATCGGCGTGCGGGCAGTATAAATATCAACCAGCGTTTGATACGGGTTTTCCGTCTGCAACAGCGGGCGGGTGGTTTTGTGTTTCACCCTATTCCACAGCACATCAGATCCCGCATTCAGCCAAAGGGACACCCCTAATTCGCTCATGTTTTTGCGATTTCCCTCTGCCAAAAACGCACCACCCCCCGTGGAAAGGATTCCGGGTTTTCCAACCAACAGACGTTCAATCACTTGTGCCTCTTTTTCGCGGAAAAACGGCTCGCCATATCGGGCAAAAATTTCAGCAATCGACAGGTTTGATGCGGCCTCGATCTCTTGGTCAGAATCCAGAAATGCCACATTCAAACGCTCGGCCAATGCCTTACCCACGGCGGATTTCCCCGCCCCCATCATCCCCACAAGGGCCACTGTCTTTTTCAACGTCCGTGTCATGTGCGTCTTATTGGCGATCTGACGCCAAATTACAATAACAGGAATAACTTTGCTTGGTTCTTCAGGGCATTCGTGATTATACTGCTGCAAAAGCCAACAAAATTGGATGTAAGCATGGGCAGATTGATCAAATGGGTTTTGATTTTATGCGTCTTTGGATTTGTCGCGCTGTCGGTCTATGCCTATATTGGGCCTTTTTTCGGTGTAAAGTTTGACCCCATTCGAAGCCCCGTTAGTCAGTCGATTCAGTTGAATGAGATTTAATAAGCATTCCCTTGCCGTAATCTTATGCCTATCCTCTCAGATCGGTGTGGCCCAAAATGCCCCCCTGTCGGCAATTGATTGGTTGGACGAAAAAAATGCCCCTGCAGATGCATCAGAACCCACAGAACTTAATTCCATTGTCGAACCAGAAATCCAAGTTGTACCGCTTGAGGATATTTCACGCAATTCTGTCGGACTTTTGCCCGCGCGGGTGACAGGGCTGCCATCCCATCTGTGGCGGGAAAGTCAATCAAACGCCTTAGAAACCCTACTAAACGAATTTCCGGCCGAACATAACCCTGTCATCCATTCCTTTTTGTTCAACCTGCTTTTGACCGAGGCGGATGCCCCAGTTGAGGATCAACGCACGCATGCATTCCTAAAGGCGCGTATTCGCAAATTGATCGACTTGGGCGCTGTTGATGCGGCGCACGCAATGCTGGAACGTGCGGCCCCCTTGCCACCATCCTTGGTGCCCTTGCTGTTTGAATTGTCTCTTTATGATGCCTCTATTGAACCGGCCTGTGATCCTGTTTTGGCGCTGGGTCCAAATTATCCCGATGCGGCCGCACGCATCTACTGTTTGGCGCGGCGCGGGGATTGGTTGACCGCAACGCTTGTTTTGGACGCAACCGAGGCGCTGGGTGAATTTACGGGGCGCACGGCGGCATTGCTGCATATCTACCTGGAAACCGAGACTGAGGACGAGATTGATGCCAATTTACCACCAAATTTAAGCGTCTCTGCCTTGGATTACCGATTATACGACGCAATTGGATTCCCCCTGACACCCGACCTGTTGCCACGTGCCTTTGCGGTGTCTGACCTTTCGGGGGACAATGGATGGCGTGCCCAATTAATTGCAGCAGAAAGATTGGCGCAAAAGAGTGCGATTGGGGATAACCGATTTTTGGGGATCTACAGCGCCAATACCCCTTCTGCGTCGGGTGGGGTTTGGGACCGTGTCGCCGCGTTTCAGGCCTTTGAAACCGCACTGCAAACCGATGTGGATGTGACAACCGTACTTGATCAGGCATGGTCCAAATTTTACGCAACGGATTTGGCGCGCACATTTGCAAATATCTTTGCCGAGGATGTTGCGAACGCGGGTCTAACGACACGCGCCGCGATGGATGTTATCCTGATGTCCAATCGGTATGATGCGGCCCCTAAAACGAATGATTTTCGCACCTTTGTGGCACATGGAATCATGCCCGTGACACCGCCTTCCCCCCCAATGGAACGCGCAATTTATGATGCATTTTTGGAACCGCGCATTCCGTTCGTTGTGGAACAAATGATTGCTCAAGGCCGCTTGGGTGAAGCAATCCTTGCCACATTGATCCAATTGGACATGGGCAGCGCCGGGGATGTACGCGATCTGCACGAAAGCCTGTCAACCCTGCGTCTGATCGGGTTAGAGGATTTGGCACGTCGCGCGGCCATTTATGCAATATCAAAGGCGCCCTAATTCATGAATTATCTTAGGCGCATAGAGGCCTTTCTTGAGGCAAAATCTGCGGAAACAGGCGCGTCGCAAAATACACTGTCCGCCTATGCCCGTGATCTGGCGGATTTTCACGAATTCCTAATCGATCAAAAACAGGATTTGATGCAGGTCGATATGGCAGGCGTCGAAACCTATCTGGTGGATCTGGTCAATCGTGATCTGTCGCGGGCAACGCGCGCGCGCCGATTATCGGCGATCAAACAATTCTTTCACTTTTGCCTTGAAGAAAACTGGCGCGCGGACCATCCAGCGTTGCAAATCACTGGTCCCGGGCGGGGAAAATCACTGCCCAAAACCATGACAGTGATTGATGTTGATCGTTTGATGGATTGCGCCATCACCACCGCAAAGGGTGCGGTTGAACGCGCCAGAAACGCCTGTTTGATGCAGGTTCTTTATGCAACAGGCATGCGTGTGAGTGAGTTGATGTCCCTGCCCGTCGCCGCCTGCCGCGGTGAGCCAGAGTTTTTATTGATCAAGGGAAAGGGCGGCAAAGAACGCATTGTCCCCCTATCTCCACCCGCCTCTGCGGCCTTGACCCTATGGCTGTATCATCG
>JAAEZW010000135.1 GCA_018222665.1 Paracoccaceae bacterium | reverse complement strand
AGCCATCGTTGATCCATAAAATTGCGGGTTTTGCGATTTCAAAATTTCCTATACCAACTTTTATGTATGTGCCTAAAATCAAGTCATAAGTTGCGGAAAGAGGTGTGTTTGCGATAATCATCGCGAATATTGCGGCGATCATTAAAACGACACCACCGCTGGTTTCTAATCTAATAAATTCTTGTATGCGGCTAAATGTTTTATCCATTATTATTCCCTCATTTCGACGGCTTGTAGTGCATGTAATTCACCGTAAATAAATGTAAATACATAGTATTGATGTTGAAAATTTTTACGCCAGAGCACCAATAATTTACTTGAAACAAAATACGCCAATTTCGCCATATCTCTTGTCAGTATGGCGCAATAAAGATAAGCAGCGCACAATAATGCTTAGGAGTCGAACGATGACAAAATTGGTAACCATTTTTGGCGGATCAGGATTTGTTGGGCGCTACATTGCACGCCGCATGGCGCAAGCGGGCTGGCGTGTTCGTGTTGCCGTTCGTCGTCCAAACGAGGCCATTTTTGTCAAACCCTACGGTAGCGTTGGTCAGGTTGAACCAATCGGTTGCAACATCCGTGATGATGCGTCAGTTGCGGCGGCGTTGTCAGGTGCAGATGCCGTAGTGAACTGTGTCGGTATCCTAAACGAAGTGGGCCGCAATAAATTCGCAGATGTCCAAGCAGAGGGCGCTGCCCGTATTGCGCGTTTGGCCACAGAGCATGGCGTTTCAAACTTGGTGCATATCTCAGCCATCGGTGCGGACGAAAACGGGCCAAGCGCCTATGCCCTGACCAAAGCACAAGGCGAGGCCGCGATCCAAGAGCATTTTCCCAATGCGGTGATACTGCGTCCGTCTATTATTTTTGGGTCCGAAGATCAGTTTTTCAATCGCTTCGCACAAATGGCAGCCTCGCTTCCTGTGCTACCAATTTCAGGGGCGAATAGCAAATTCCAACCTGTTTACGTGGATGATGTGGCGCGTGCGGCTGTGGCTGGTGCGATGGGTCAGGGCCCTGCAGGTATATACGAATTGGGCGGTCCTGATGTGGAAACATTCGCTGAACTTATGGCACGTATGAAATCGGTCATTCAACGTCGCCCACTTACGCTGTCTTTGCCAAAATTTGTGGCGTGGTGCGTGGCATTTGGTGCGGATATGGCGCAGGCGATTACATTTGGATTATTCACAAATTCGATCCTAACACGGGATCAGTTGAAGCAATTGCAAAACGACAATGTTGTCGCGGATGATGCGAAAAAATTGGGCGATTTGGGAATTGAAGCCACATCGATGGCGTCGATTTTGCCAGATTATTTGTGGTGCTATCGCCCGTCTGGTCAGTATGCCGCCATCAAAGATTCTGCCAAGAATTTGAAATCGTCATAACACATGATCGCGGGCATTGTTTCGCTGTGCTTGGCCTATGTGCTAAGCCAATTTTTCCGCAGCTTTTTGGCAGTTTTAACAGGTATCTTGGGGCAGGATATTGGTGTCATACCCGATGATCTGTCTACGGCCTCGGGCCTTTGGTTTCTGTCCTTTGCTTTGATGCAAATTCCCGTGGGTGGTGCGTTGGATCGTATTGGTCCACGCCTCACGGCAGCCGTGTTGTTTTTGATCGGCGGCGCAGGTGGTGCAGCCCTGTTTGCGGTGGCGCAAACTGCATTACACGTAAAACTGGCGATGCTTCTGATTGGGATTGGATGTTCCCCTGTTTTGATGGCGTCCTACTATATTTTTGCCCGTGTTTATTCCTCCAGAATATTCGCCACACTCGCGGCCACAACTATTGGTGTTGGATCTGTTGGTAACTTGGCCGGATCTGTTCCGCTGGTTTGGGTTGTGCAAAGTTATGGGTGGCGCGAAACGCTGTGGGGCTTGGCTGTCGTCAGTGCGTTGATAGCAATTGCCACCTTCATTTTTGTGCGTAATCCTCCGAAGGTCGAAAGTGCGCAGGTTGGTCGGTTTAGTGACCTGTTAAAGATGCCAGTTCTGTGGTTGATCATTCCGCTTGTATTTGTGAATTACCTGCCCGTCGCCGCGATGCGCGGATTATGGATTGGTCCATATTTGGTTGATACTTTTGGCGCGAATGCGACGCAGGTCGGCAATGCCAGCATGATGATGAGCCTTGCGATTATCGCCGGGACATTTGCCTATGGTCCATTGGACCGTGTGTTTGGATCAAGAAAATGGGTCATCTTTGTAGGGAATTTGATTGTGCTAACCGCATTGGTGGCATTGCTATTGTCGGGCGATTTCAGTTTCACCTGGGCCGTGTCCCTATTCACCGCCATCGGGTTTTTTGGCATGTCGTTCCCGATGATTGTCGCCCATGGCCGTGCATTTGCACCTCCGCAGATCGCGGGGCGGGGCGTTACATTGATGAATTTGTTTTCAATAAGTGGGGTTGGGTTTTTTCAGGTGGTATCTGGAAAAATGCACGCTGCCCAAATTGCATCAGGAATCACAGGTGCGGCACGCTATAGCGATATCTTATTGCTGATGAGTGGGCTGATCGCCATTAGTTTGCTGATTTACGCCTTTTCCAAGGATAATTTGGACTAAAAATCCCTAAAAAGGCGTCTACGGCTCTTTCAACGGTGTTTTCCATCGTGTATGCCCCGTGCTGTCCCGTTTAGGGGACGAACCCGTAGTAAAGGAGACCCGATCAAATGGGGTACAAAATCGTTGTTTGTGGCGCGACAGGAAATGTTGGCCGCGAAATGTTGAACATTCTGGCAGAACGCCAGTTTCCAGTGGATGAAATTGCAGCGCTTGCAAGCCGTCGCTCTTTGGGAACGGAAGTAAGCTTTGGTGATAAGACATTGACGACGAAGGACCTTGCTACGTTTGATTTTTCTGGTTGGGATATCGCATTGTTTGCGATTGGTTCATCCGCCACCAAAGAATTCGCACCCAAGGCCGCGGCGGCAGGATGTGTTGTCATCGATAACAGCTCGCTTTATCGGTATGATCCTGATGTTCCCCTGATCGTTCCAGAGGTGAACGCGGATGCGGTAATGGGCTATTCGAAAAAGAATATCATTGCCAACCCAAACTGCTCAACAGCGCAGATGGTTGTTGCGCTCAAGCCTTTGCACGATCGCGCAATAATCAAACGTGTTGTCGTAAGCACGTATCAATCGACATCTGGTGCAGGTAAAGAAGGCATGGATGAACTTTGGGATCAGACGAAGGCAGTTTATAATCCTGTCAATGAGGTTGAACCCAAAAAATTTACCAAACAGATCGCCTTTAATGTGATCCCGCACATCGATGTTTTCATGGAAGATGGAAGCACGAAAGAAGAGTGGAAGATGGTGGCAGAGACCAAGAAAATTTTGGACCCTGCTGTTAAAATCACCGCGACTTGTGTGCGGGTCCCCGTTTTCGTAGGTCACTCAGAAGCATTGAATATCGAATTCGAAGAATTCTTAGATGAGGATGAAGCACGCGACATCTTGCGTGAAGCGCCTGGTATCATGGTCATCGATAAGCGCGAAGATGGTGGCTATGTAACACCGATTGAATGTGTTGGTGATTACGCAACATTCATCAGCCGCATTCGTACGGACAGTACGGTTGAAAATGGTTTAAACCTTTGGTGTGTCTCAGACAACCTTCGTAAAGGTGCTGCATTAAACGCTGTTCAGATTGCCGAAGTATTGGGACAGAAAGTTCTGAAAAAAGGCTGATCTTTTGTCACGACGTTGATTCCAGCTACATCGCCAATCCTAAGGTATTGGGTACTTAGCGAAAGATATAAAATACTCCCCCAACGCTCCGATGCGTTGGAGTGTTTTCTTTGTTACCCATTAAAGCTGGGGCTGTTGTGCCATTAGGCCGTTTGTCCCCAAAAGATAATCGCGCTTTGCGCGTCGAGGTTGAACCGGCCCGGTGCCTCCGACACCGCATCCCTTACCTTGGGCATCGGGTTGGTTCGACATAGTGACAAAAAGACCTTCTTTTCCGATATGTTGACGCGATCAAAAACGCTGAATTGGGCGCGTAAGCCCTGTGAAAAGATCGATACTAACAGCGAGAGCAGCGTTACACGAGAAGAGTTGGAACATTTGTTCGCATGTGAAATGCGTGTTGCGAATGCAGATATCTTAAAGCTGAAGGTGTATAATCGTGATGAACGTTTTACGCCCAAGTCCGATCTGCCGGAGATGAAGCGTTGGTGACATCAATCTCCAAATAGGCGATGGTGTGTCCTTATCGGAACGCGCGCAATCGTTAGAAGCATCTTGTGAAGGCTCTGCCCAATCTGCTCAGAGTAATGCGGCCAAACCAGAACGTGCATTCGTTTTTAAAGCATTGGGCCGAGCGTTACACGGGAACGAATTCACCGCGTTCAGCGTCGTAGTTCTCTAACCCACCTTCACCAATATCGGTCCAAAGCCCATGCAGGCTAAGTTGATTATTCTCAACCGCTTCTTTCACAAATGGGAATGTCATCAAGTTTTCTAGCGATACCAAGACCGCCTGTTTTTCAAGGGCGCGTGGCATATCTTCGTCACTGTGATGGCCTGCAATTGCCTCAAAACCTGGGCGCAAGATATCCATCCAACGTCCGACAAAGCTTGATTTCTCTTCTAACTGCGGCGCGTGTCCGGTGCACATATCCAAACATCCCTTCACACCGCCGCAACTTGAGTGTCCCAACACAATAACGTGTGCCACCTTGAGCGCGGTTACGGCGTATTCTATTGCCGCGGATGTTCCGTGTTGCTTTCCATCTGGGGAATAGGGGGGCACCAAATTTGCGATGTTTCGGTGAAGAAAAAATTCACCCTGATCCGCGCCAAAGATCGATGTGACATGAATACGAGAGTCACAACAAGAGATTACCATCGCGCGTGGATGCTGCCCCTCGTTCGCAAGATGTTGGAACCAAGCTTTATTCTCGGAATAACTTGTCGCGTGCCATCCGTGATACCGTTTTGACAAATATCCTGGCAGAACTTTGATATAGTCCATTATAATACTCCTACGCCCTTGCCTGCAGGTGCATATATCGAATTTTTATAAATTTCGAGAACTAAATTTTTGCGCCGTAAACACTTTGGTTTTCTTTGCATGGAATGACGCCAGACGGCGATAAAGTGATTAGGGAGCAGATATAACTATTGTGATGACGAAACGGAAAGAATGCGTTGCGATTGATCAGGCGCAATTGTTCCAGCAATTTAACCTGCAGGCCTATCGTGACAGGCAAGATGTGATTATCGATTGTGTTGAGGATATCACAAGAATCACAGGCCGTGCAGAAACGTAATATTTGAAAACAGATTACTACAATTTGCGCGACAGTTTGGATCGTATCGTCACACTGGCTCAAAAATTTGAATTTGGACATCTATCGCGTGTTGCGCAGGATGTGAAATTCTGTGTCGATCGGAATGGTCTTTATTGCTGTGTCCTCCATATTTCAACGGCTTCTTCGTGTCGGGGAACAGTCCCTTTTCGCAATCTGGGACATGCCAAGCTATTCATGATTGGCACTTGCAGTTCCATGTTTCTTTAGCCAGTGTTTCAAAATACCATTCTGACGGGGAAACGCATGGCTGATTTATTCGCGCCAACCGATGCCGAGGCGATAAAAACATACATCTGCAAAAAAGAAACCGCCGAGGCCGTGCTAACCCAATTATCGGACGCCCAACAAAAGATTGCACAATTCCATGGTTTTGACGGCGGTTTGGGCCAAGCATTGAT
>JAAEZW010000134.1 GCA_018222665.1 Paracoccaceae bacterium | reverse complement strand
ATGCGTCAGTGCGCGATGGGCCGCACAGTGGATTGCAAGACCATCATATGAACCTCAGCGTTGAAAATAACTGTGGCCTGTTTGAAATCACTCTCACCTGTTGGGTGCAGAACCACGGCCCGTTTCATCCCCTTAGATACCACCAATGCCGCGCGTGTGGTACGCAGTGATTTTTTCGCCCGCGCGATTTCTGCCCCAACGGAATGTCCCATATCCATTGGCGCGGCCTCCGCGGCGCGGATCAACGCCTAAATTTTTTGATCCTCAGCGTTGTTTTCAATTTTGCGCAAATGGCGCATCAAGGTTGAGGCATGTACCCCAGTCGCCCGCGCAATTTCGCGCATCGGTTTGCCGTGTACCTTGTTCCATACATGTTGCGCGGCGGCTTCTTGAAGCCCCTGATCCGCGGCCAATTGCACATTTGATCGTGCTTTCGTCATTGTCATTATCCCCAAATTACGCCTTTCGGCGGCCTTGATACCGATCACCAGACTGTGGATTGTTTACAGTTTGGTTAAAAAATTTAGTGATCGGGGACAGATTGTTTCTAATTTGTGAACAATCTCTTACCCGCTGGCACGTTGCACCGAAGCTTTGGTAAAAAGATCACCACAGCCTTGTGATCCTAAGACATAAGGACACAACATGACACTTAATGCTATCAATCGCCTTCAACGACTTAATCGCCCCAAAATTTTGGTTCAGGCCGCGCGCCACGGGGTTACGACTTATGAACGTAAATCCCATTTGCTGCATCTGTTTGGCTGGCAAAAACCCAAAAGCCTGTCGGCATTATTGGATTCGTTGTTTGAAAAAGAGGCCGAATTTAACAAAATGCGGCGCCTGAACGACGCCGCATATCAAATCCAAGATCATATCGCTATTTTAACCGCGCTGATTGCCGAGGCGACCCAAGCAACCGCACGGCTGCATCAAATGGCAGCTTAGGTAAAGCTGTCTGGCATAGAGGCCTTTTTATGCACTACATAGGCGTGCAAGGCCTCATTCACCGCAGGATCCATGGAGGGTTTTTGATAGGTCTCCAACATGGTTTTCACGCGTGCTGCAGCCAAGGTATAGGTGTCGCGCGCACCCTCTTCATCCCATGTTTCAAAGGGTTTGTAATCCAATATACTGGTGCGCCAGAACGCCTCTTTAAAGTTGGCTTGGGTATGCGCACATCCCAAATAGTGGCCGCCTGGACCAACTTCGCGAATGGCGTCCATCGCTTGGGCGTTTTCGTCCACAGAGACACCTTTGGCCAAGTGGTGCAAAATCCCCAACTGATCCGCGTCCATCACGAATTTTTCGAATGAGGACACAAGCCCCCCTTCCAACCAACCACAGGCATGCAACATAAAGTTCACGCCCCCCATAAGGGCCGCATTCAATGTGTTTGATGTTTCGTACGCTGCTTGCGCATCAGGCAGTTTTGAACCACACAAACCCCCACCTGAACGATACGGCAATCCCAAGCGACGCGCCAATTGACCCGCACCATATAGAATATGGCTTGCCTCTGGTGTGCCAAATGTCGGCGCGCCAGAGTTCATGTCAATTGATGTCACAAAGGTCCCAAAGATTACAGGAGCACCAGGGCGGATCAACTGGTTATAGGACACGCCTGCCAAGACTTCGGCCAGAACTTGGGTCAATGTTCCCGCAACTGACACAGGCGCCATGGCACCACCCACGATAAAGGGGGATACGATGCAGGCCTGATTTTTCGCGGCAAACACCTCCATCGCGCCCATCATCACATCATCAAACGTCATAGGAGAGTTGATGTTGATCAAGGATGTCATGACCGTGTTGTTTTCCACAAAATCCTTACCAAACAGGATTTCACACATCTCAACACTGTCTTGTGCGCGGCTGGGTTCGGTCACCGATCCCATGAAGGGTTTGTCCGACAGTTCCATGTGTGCCAACAACATATCCAAGTGACGCTTGTTTACAGGCACATCTGTGGGTTCGCACACTGTCCCACCTGAATGGTGCAACCATTTGGACATATAGCCCAATTTTACAAATTTCTGGAAATCATCCATGGTCGCATAACGACGACCGCCTTCCAAATCACGCACAAAAGGCGGACCATAAACAGGTGCCAAAACCAAGTTGCGGCCGCCAATTTCAACCGACCGCTCTGGATTGCGGGCATGTTGTATAAATGTTTTTGGCGCAGTTGAACACAATTTGCGCGCAAGGCCACGCGGGATATGAACGCGTTCACCCACAACGGTTGCGCCCGCCTCTTTCCAGCTTTCCAATGCGGCAGGATTGTTCACAAAGTTAACACCAACCTCTTCCAAAATGGTTTCTGCGTTGGTTTCAATGATTTCCAACGCCTCTTCATTCAGGATTTCAAAGTTCGGGATATTCCGTTCGATGTACTTCGCCGTTTCGATTTTCACGGATGTCCGCTCTGCCCGACGTGCGGCACCACCGCCACCACGACCCCGACGCGCTGTTCTTGCCTCGCTCATTTTTAATCCTTTCTTCAAAGGTAAATACAATTCGTTGCGCATCATTTAGCGCGGCTAGAAAAATCAACAGGGGTGTTTTCCGTCCCTATAGGGGGGAAAGCGACATTGATATCAAAATAATTGTCGCGCTGCGGCATTTGGCAGTGGGGAATAGGCTTGCGAAACAACAACACTCAATTTACAGGGTGGGCATGGAAAATACATCTCATGACCGCCTCCTCATCATCGACTTTGGAAGTCAGGTAACGCAGCTGATTGCGCGGCGCCTGCGCGAGCTGAACGTTTATTGCGAAATCCACCCATATCAAAACGTCACAGATGCATTTTTGACCGAGTTCGCGCCCAAGGCGATCATCTTTTCCGGTGGTCCCGATAGTGTCACCCGTGAGGGAAGCCCTCGCGCACCAGAGGCCGCGTTTAACATGGGTGTTCCGATCCTGGGCATTTGTTATGGTCAGCAGGTCATGATGCACCAATTGGGCGGACGCGTGGAAAGCGGGCATGGCACTGCGGAATTTGGCCGTGCCTATGTCACCCCTACGGGATCACTGAATATTTTGGACGGCTGGTTTGCCAAGGGTGATGAACAAGTCTGGATGAGCCATGGCGATCACGTCAGTGAAATCGCATCTGGGTTTGAGGTGTATGGAACATCACCCAATGCGCCCTATGCCATTACCGCCGATACATCGCGCAACTTTTTTGCCGTGCAATTTCACCCAGAGGTGCATCACACCCCAAATGGTGCGCGCCTTTATGAAAACTTCATCAAATTGTCGGGGTTCAGCGGGGATTGGACCATGGGCGCCTACCGCGAACAGGCGATTGCCGCCATTCGTGAACAGGTGGGCGACAAACGCGTGATCTGTGGTCTGTCAGGGGGGGTCGACAGTTCGGTCGCGGCCGTTCTGATTCACGAGGCGATTGGCGATCAATTGACCTGCGTGTTTGTTGATCATGGTCTATTGCGAAAGGGCGAGGCCGAAGAAGTCGTCACAATGTTTCGCGACAATTACAATATGGCGCTGATCCACGCAGACGAACAGGAATTGTTCCTGTCCGAGCTTGAAGGCATGTCAGATCCTGAAACCAAACGCAAAACCATTGGCCGCCTATTTATTGATGTGTTCCAAAAACACGCAAATGATATTGAGGGGGCCGAATTTTTGGCCCAAGGCACGCTTTATCCTGATGTGATTGAATCCGTTTCGTTCAGCGGCGGGCCATCTGTCACCATCAAATCCCACCACAACGTGGGCGGGTTGCCCGAAAAAATGGGTTTGAAATTGGTCGAACCTTTGCGCGAATTGTTCAAGGATGAGGTTCGTGCATTGGGCCGTGAATTGGGCCTCCCCGATAGCTTTATCGGGCGCCACCCCTTCCCAGGTCCAGGTCTGGCCATTCGCTGCCCCGGTGAAATCACCCGCGCGAAATTGGACATCCTGCGTCAGGCGGATGCGGTTTACATCGATCAAATCCGCAAACATGGCCTTTATGATGAGATTTGGCAGGCCTTTGTCGCAATCCTACCCGTACGCACCGTGGGCGTGATGGGCGATGGACGCACCTATGATTATGCCTGCGCGCTTCGCGCTGTGACATCCGTGGATGGTATGACAGCGGATTATTATCCGTTTAGCCACGAATTCCTAGGCGAAACCGCGACCCGTATCATAAACGAGGTCAAAGGCATCAACCGCGTCACCTATGACATCACATCGAAACCTCCCGGCACGATTGAGTGGGAGTAAATTGAGCGCTAATCCAAAGCGGTCCTGATTGCGGCCTCTGGCCTAATCATTGGCGTGCTCTATACCCTCTTTGGACCAGAGGGGGTGTTGATCAGTCTTGCAGCCTTTATTCACGAAACATCTGTTACGGCCAGCTATTGGTTGATTGGCTTGCATATAGCAGCCGCCCTTTATCATCGATTTCTGCGCGATGGGGTGTGGAGCGCGATGGTCCCCATTTGGCGTGAATAATCATCCGCCAAACAGAACCATGTGCATTGTGCGCCCCGGCAGGAACGTGAATGCCCCAGTGATCAACAAGGCCATCACATAAAGGTTTTGCATCCAGCGACGGTGCGCATTTATGCGCCGATCTTTCGCCGCACGGATCGCCATATAGAGGGACCAAAGCGTGAAAATGCTGGGGCTGAACGCGCCAACCAGACGTAGTTCGTGGATGAAAAACGAACTTAGCGAAACAATGGCCATCAGGGCCACCCAAATATACCCCATAATGCGGTGAACACGCCCCCCTTTTGGCATCCATAATTGTGCGGCCCCAAGGATTACCGCGGCAAACGCCGCCAGTACGTGATGCGGAATTGGGGAGGCTTGCTCAAATAAAGTTTCCACGAACCTTGTCCTTTACTCTTTACCTGTGGGCCATGCCCCGCCACAGTAAACACATAATTTGGATTGATATTAAAGGTTCAAATTGGTCGGATAATTTTGGTTAAGGGAATTGGTATGCAGGTCTTTGGAGATCGTTCATCGGGGAATTGCTATAAGATTGAGTTATTCGGTTCTATTTTGAAAATCGACCACGATTGAGTCGATATTGATGTTTTGGCAGGAGATACGCACAAAGCCGTCTTCAAAAAATTGAACCCCAATGGAAAAATTCCATTCGTAACCCTGAACGATGGCAATACATTGGCTGAAGCAGATGCGATTTTGGGATTTTTGGCCGCAGGGACACCTTGGCTTCCAACATTGGGGATCAAACGCGCCAAAACATATGAATGGTTGTTTTTCGAACAATACAGTCATGAACCCTTTATCGCCGTTGCGCGGTTTATTCAGTATTATCAAAAAATGCCCGCCGAACGCATGGCGGAATATAAAGAATGCCATGTTCATGGGGCGTATGCGCTGAACGTTATCGAACACAACTCGGCAAAACACGGATTTTTCGGCGGATATGGTCCAAGCATTGCGGACATCGCCTTGTTCGCCTATACCCATGTCGCGGATCAAGTTGGATTTGAGTTGCGGAAATATCCCGCTGGATTGACGACATGAAATCTCTCTCTGGATACACACCGATCACGGAACGTCTTGATTGAATTCACTTGACTTTTTTGCGCGGAAACTTCCTTTCTGATCCTACAGGCAGGAGATTTCATGAGCACACAAAATATACCCAAGGCCGTGGCCTATATGACGGGCGCGATTGGCTCCTTCTCTGCGATGGCCGTTGCAGGGCGCGAAGTCAGCTTTGAACTCGATACATTTGAAATCATGATGTACCGCAGTTTTGTT
>JAAEZW010000133.1:2191-5792 GCA_018222665.1 Paracoccaceae bacterium | reverse complement strand
CCATCAATCTAGATGGTACAGGACAATATGACAATCAGACGGGCGTGGGGTTCTTTGATCACATGCTGGATCAGCTGTCGCGCCATTCGCTGATCGACATGACCATTCGCGCCGCGGGCGATTATCACATCGACGATCACCACACGGTTGAGGATACGGGCATCGCGCTTGGTCAGGCCATTGTTCAGGCGGTGGGCGACAAAAAGGGCATCAATCGCTATGGCAGCTGCCTGTTGCCAATGGATGATGCATTGGTCCGTGCGGCGCTGGATATTTCGGCGCGTCCGTTTTTGGTATTCAACTTGGACATGCCCACGCAGAAAATCGGAAATTTTGACACCGAATTGGTGCGTGAATTTTTTCAGGCGCTGTCAACACATGCGGGCCTAACCCTGCACCTTGATCAGTTGCACGGCCTGAACTCGCACCACATCGCTGAGGCGGCGTTTAAATCAGTCGCGCGTGCATTGCGTCAAGCGGTTGAAATTGATCCCCGAATGTCGCAGGCTCTGCCCTCGACCAAAGGGGCGCTTTGATCCGCCATGCTTACTGCACTGATTGATTATGAAAGCGGCAATTTGCATTCCGCGCTGAAAGCATTTGAGAAAATGGCTGCAGAACTGGATGCGGGCGATGTTGTGGTAACATCCGATCCCGATGTGGTGGCGTGCGCTGATCGTCTGGTTTTGCCAGGGGATGGCGCCTTTCCCGCATGTCGTGATGCCCTGACCAACAGTGCCATTTATGATGCCCTGAATGAAGCGGTAGAAGATAAGGCGCGCCCGTTTATGGGGATCTGTGTTGGTATGCAGTTGATGGCGAAAGAAGGCCATGAATATACTCAGACACCGGGTTTGGGATGGATTGATGGGGCAGTGCATAAAATTGCACCTTCCGATCTCACATTGAAAATCCCGCATATGGGGTGGAACAATTTGGTCATTGACCACCCCCACCCTATTTTTGATGGGATCGAAACGGGCGATCACGCATATTTCGTGCATTCCTATCAAATGCAAGTTGCAACCCCAGAACAACGCATCGCGCACGTGGATTACGC
Organism: Paracoccaceae bacterium; assembly: GCA_018222665.1. Taxonomy (GTDB): domain Bacteria; phylum Pseudomonadota; class Alphaproteobacteria; order Rhodobacterales; family Rhodobacteraceae; genus HIMB11. Next base: position 4,732 of record JAAEZW010000133.1, on the reverse strand, counting down.
GGGCGATGTGACCGCCGTTGTGGCACGCGACACCATGATCGGCCTACAGTTCCACCCAGAAAAAAGTGCTTCCCAGGGCTTACGCATGATTGGGAACTTCCTTAACTGGCGCCCATAGGTTGAGAATACTTAGTTTACCCGTGTCCATGTTCCGCCATCACGACATATGATTGCAACACATCCTTTAACTTTCAGGCCATTGCCATCGTCTACCAATTCCATTTTTGAGTTGTAAGTTTTGTCGCGATCTGGTGACCAAATTTTACCACCGCTATATTTACCGTCTTTTTTAGGTGCCATATCCCAAACAATATTTTTTCCCAAATTATCAGATTTATATTTTTTGCCGTTCGCCTCAAAACTTGCGACCATTTTACCACAAATGGTCTCACCACACTGTTTAATTTCAATATGTCCGAAGCGACCGTTATCGTCTGGTATAGTTTTCCATATCCCAAAGACAGGGTCCGCCAATGCAGGAACCGCCAAAATCGCACCGAATGTGGCCGCAACCAATGTATTTTTCATATCAACCTCCCATGTTTTGCTCACAGACTGCGGTGAAGTCAAAATTTTAGCAAGCCTCACTTCAGGTCACGTTGCATTTTTGAACGCTCCATGTCACAAGGCCGCGACACATGAAATGAGGTAGCTCCATGATCCTATACCCCGCAATTGACCTAAAAGATGGCAATGCCGTACGCCTATTACGTGGGGATATGGACAAATCAACCGTCTTTAACACAGACCCCGCCGCACAGGCACGGGAATTTGTGGATGCGGGATGTCTATGGCTACATCTGGTGGACCTAAACGGCGCGTTTGAGGGCGAACCCGTAAACGCCGCCCCTGTCGAAGCGATTTTGTCCGAATGCAAGGTGCCCGTACAATTGGGCGGCGGCATCCGCGACATGGCAACAATCGAACACTGGCTGAACAAAGGGTTGCAACGCGTGATTTTGGGCACCGTTGCCGTTGAAAACCCCGAATTGGTGCGCGAGGCCGCGCGTGCATTCCCTGGGCATGTGGCCGTGGGCATTGATGCGCGCGACGGCAAAGTTGCGACCAAAGGCTGGGCCGAAGAAACAAATGTGATGGTCACCGATTTGGCAAAATCGTTTGAGGATGCAGGTGTTGCCGCGATCATCTATACCGATATCAATCGCGACGGTGCGATGCAGGGGCCCAATGTGCAGGCGACTGCCGATCTGGCCCATGCGATTTCAATCCCTGTGATTGCTTCGGGTGGTGTGTCGTCAATCGCGGATCTTCAGGCGTTAAAATCTTGTGGTGCGCCCCTGAACGGTGCCATTTCTGGACGCGCCCTCTATGATGGGGCGATTGATCTGGGTGAAGCGTTAAAGGTGATGAATGCTTAAGACACGGTTAATCCCCTGTTTGGACGTTGCCGATGGCCGTGTAGTTAAGGGCGTGAATTTCGTTGGTCTGCGCGATGCAGGTGATCCGGTTGAGGCCGCCGCACGATATGATGCCGCAGGCGCGGATGAGATTTGTTTTTTGGACATCCACGCAACCCATGAAAACCGTGGCACGATGTTTGATATGGTGCGCCGTACAGCGGAACAATGTTTTATCCCCCTAACCGTTGGCGGTGGCGTACGCACGGTCGAAGATGTGCGCGCCCTTCTGTTGGCGGGCGCCGACAAAGTTTCGTTTAACTCCGCAGCTGTGGCCAATCCCGATGCAGTGCGTCAGGCTGCCGACCATTTTGGCAGCCAATGCATCGTCTGTGCGATTGATGCAAAAACCGTGTCACCTGGCAAGTGGGAATTGTTCACTCATGGGGGCCGCAAACCCACAGGGTTTGATGCGGTTGAATTTGCCCAAATGATTGCAGAAAAGGGTGCGGGTGAAATCCTGCTAACCTCCATGGATCGGGATGGGACGAAATCTGGGTTCAACCTGCCCATGACACGGGCAATTTCGGATGCGGTATCTATTCCTGTGATTGCATCAGGCGGGGTTGGCAATTTGGATCATTTGGTGGATGGTGTGACCCAAGGCGGTGCCTCCGCCGTATTGGCGGCCTCAATCTTTCACTTTGGGGAATATACTGTCCAAGAGGCCAAAGCACATATGCAAGCCGCTGGCATTCCGATGAGGATGAATTGATGACCCTAGATGATCTGTTTGAAACTGTAAAACAGCGCGCTGCCAATAATCCTGAGGAAAGCTGGACCGCGAAATTGATGGCCAAAGGCCCCGAAAAATGCGCCGAAAAATTTGGCGAAGAGGCGGTTGAGGCGATTATTGAGGCTGTGAAAAACGACCCCAAAGCCCTGACCAGCGAAGCGGCAGATGTGATTTTTCACCTGATGGTCATGCTGCACGCCCGCGGCGTTGAATGGCGCGATGTCGTAAACGAATTGGCTCGCCGTCACGGACAATCAGGCATCGCTGAAAAAGCGTCGCGTAGGTTGGATCATACGCGATAACCCCAAGAGACTGGAATTTGTACGCATAATCGAAGTGCTGAAACAGAACACAAAGCTGCCCGAGGTGGCGACGAAGGCGCCGCCT
>JAAEZW010000133.1:0-2181 GCA_018222665.1 Paracoccaceae bacterium | reverse complement strand
ATGGCGTGATGTCGTAAACGAATTGGCCCGCCGTCAGGGACAATCAGGAATCGCCGAAAAGATGTCGCGTGAGTGATTTCGTATCATCAAAATCAGTTAGTTTCTGGCAGAATCGTCTTAAATCTCTGACCCAAAGTGTTCGGTGTTGAACCTGTCTGATAGCTAATTTTTTGAACGTAATTTACTGTACGTAGATACCCATCGCACAGCTTGTATATCATTCACCCAGGTTACGCGCGGTCGAAGCGAATGCGAAGACTAATCGCGCGTGATCCAGCCCACGTCCGTCCCGTAAAACCATTGGTTTGCCTTCGGCAAAACGGTGCGGGGGCTTCGTTGCCTCAGCCCTGTTAACCGCCCACGGGCGTGTGCCAAAGGTTTTATCGCATGCGCCAAATCTTGCTTAACTCAGCTTTGACGATATCACACCCGTATTGAACCCTGCCATCCGCAATTCCCAGAACAGGCGTTGATATTCGATCTTCGGGCAACGGTTCATAATCACGTCAATGCCCTTTGCTCGCGCTTTTTCTGCGGCCTCAAGGTGGGTCACGCCGATTTGCATCCAGATGGTTTTTAGTTCAGGAAAACGCTCCATCGCCTCATCCACAATTGGGGGTACGGCATCGGACCTGCGGAAAATATCCACCATATCAATGGGTTCTTCAATTTCTGACAGGGACGCACGGATGGTTGCGCCAAATAACTCTTTTCCCGCGTGCTCTGGATTAACCGAAATCACATTAAACCCCTTTAACCCAAGATAGCGGGCCACGAAATAACTGGGGCGTTGTGGGTTTGGGCTTACCCCGACCACTGCGATATTTTTTGTCCGCTTTAGGATGTCGCGCAAATATGCATCACTATAACGTTCGTCCATGGGGCCCTCATTTCGTTTTTGGCACAGTGCGATGGGGCCATCCCTAATGTCAATTGCGATCCGACACCGATGGATGAATCCATTCAAAACTTGATAATTTCACCTTCCGTTTGGCTCGCACACAAATGAACCGCCCCAACCCAAGCGACATGCCAACGCTTGGGGCCTTGGCATTGATATGCAGTCCCACACGCCAAGCCTCAGGCAGGCGCGGACCATGGCGTTCAGAGTGTTTCATCATCCAAATAAGGGGAATATTGGACAAAGGCCGCGCCGCGCCAACACGCGCCAACTGGTGCGCCAATTTCCCCACTACAGCCCCGAGATATGATGCACGCTGGTGATCATCGTGCTTTGCCCCAACTGCTTGTATAGCCAACCAACATGTGTTTCGCGCCCCTCTTGCAAGGTCGGTCGAAAGGGTGCCATCAATCAAAATGATAAGCGTGCGGGATGCACGGTGCCTCGTCGGTCTTTCCTTGGCAGTGTCTGTTTGACCCGCCGCCCAGCGCAGCACACAGGAAAGTGCGTCACTCAGCGGCCTTTGGCGCGTCATTCAGCATCTGCCAAACGCGATGCGGGGTAAATGGCATGTCCGCTTGGGTCACACCACGATCCCACAGGGCGTCTTGCACCGCATTTGCGACCGCCGCCATTGCCCCAACGGTTCCTGCCTCGCCACAGCCCTTCATGCCCATGATGTTGGCCGTTGACGGAACAGGTTCTGTTTCAAACTTTACAAACGGCATATCCACCGCGCGGGGCATCGCATAATCCATAAATGTCGCGGTCAGCAACTGACCATCCTCATCATAGACCACATGTTCACACAAGGCTTGTCCTAGGCCCTGTGCGACACCGCCGTGCACCTGACCTTCTGCCAATAGTGGATTGATAAGGTTCCCAAAATCATCAACCACAACATAATGATCAACCAGAGTTTTCCCTGTTTCTGGGTCAATCTCAACCTCGGCAACATGCGCCCCATTGGGGAACGAACGCGCCTCAAGTGTTGCGCGCGCCTCTTGGATCAACAGATCGTCACGCCCATCCTCGCGGGCCATTTCCGCCGCCTCAAGAAGGGTCGGCGTAAGGTTTGAACCCGCCGCGCGGAAGGTTTCATCATCAAAGGAAATATCCTCCGCCGCAACACCCATTTTATCCGCAAGATAAAGGGTAAAGCTTTCGATCATTTTATCGACCGTCGCCAAGGTGGCGTTGTTTTGCACGGTGACAGAACGCGATCCGCCTGTGCCCCCACCCTGTTTGATCAGATCGCTGTCGCCCTGAACCACGATGAT
>JAAEZW010000132.1 GCA_018222665.1 Paracoccaceae bacterium | reverse complement strand
GGATAAGGCAAGTTTATAAGCAATATCGTTTCCCTGTGACGCAAAGGCCTCACGAGGAAAGATGCCTATAAAACAAAGAAGTATCGCAACAAAATGCTTGCGCCATACATTTAGCGTTGAAAACAACATACCAATCTAATCCCGCCCAAAATTCTAGCCCACGTTATGCGTGAAGAACCCCAAAAACAAAAGCACCATTACAACATCCTCGGGAATACATCACCAAAATTTGAGCGAAATGATCACACAATTGCGTGATAATCCAGCGTCTATTACGGGCAAAATCCCGCTCAATTCCCCCAACATTGTATCTATCCTAAATTCCTTCTTGGTTTGCGAATCGTTTTATGGCATACGTTGTGCAAATGGGGTTATATCGAAATATATGCTCAAGCTGCTGGGCGCACAGGACACGAGACTGAATGGTCACGGATAAGACGACTTTGATCACACGCCGCGCTATGCTGAGCGCATTCGCAGCGGCAACTGTAGTGGCGGCCCCCACGTTTTCAAACGCGGCGGGATTTTTGCGTGGCGCAGGTGATATTCGCAAATTGTCAATGATGTCACGCCGCACGGGTGAGCGCATCAACACGATTTATTGGATTGATGGAGACTATATTCCCGAAGCGATCCAAGAAATCAGCTATTTCATGCGCGATTGGCGCCGCAACGAAACAAAAACCATTGATCGTCGTACAATCGACATCATGGCGGCAAGTCATGCGATCCTGAATACTGACGAACCCTTTACCATGCTAAGCGGGTATCGCAGCGCGAAAACAAACGCCATGTTGCGCCGACAATCACGGTCCGTTGCGAAAAATTCGCTTCACGTCAAAGGCCAAGCTGTTGATTTGCGGTTGGGATCACGGTCAGTGCGCCAAATTTCAAAGGCCGCGGCAAAGTGTAATGCAGGTGGCGTTGGACGGTACAGCCGTTCAAATTTTGTCCATATGGATTGCGGCCCTGTGCGTGTTTGGAGCCGTTAAATGCCCCGATCAATCTTCGTGAATATCGTCTGCGGTAAACATTCCACCCTGGTATTTTGAATTCGGCTCATGCGCGGTTGGTGCGGGCAGTTCTGCGTCCAATTTGGCACGAAAAACTTCGGCATTATCCTGTGGCTGCCATCCCAAATAGGCGACTTCGTGGTTGTCCCACCACACCCCCGAATTTGCCGAAGTACCATAAACAATCGGGCATCCCAAACGCGGCACTATGAATACGCGTTCGATTAAGCGGACGAAATCATCATAACTCATCCACATGGACAACATACGGTGATTTTTCGGTTCCGGAAAACAAGCCCCGATGCGCACGCAGGCGGTTTCGATGCCAAATTTGTAATAATACATGGACGCCAACGCTTCTCCAAACACTTTGGATACGCCATATAACCCATCTGGTTTCGTTGGGGATTTTGCATCTAGGCGCACTGTTTGTTCATAAAATCCGATGGCGTGATTGGAACTGGCGAATAAAATGCGCGGCGTGACAGAGGATTTACGCGCAGCCTCATAAAGATTGAAAATACCGTCAATATTGGCGTTTTTGATGACTTCCCAAGTATGTTCAATGGGTTGACCGCCCAGATGCACAATCCCATCGCATCCTTCAACCATGGCTTCGACAGCCGCTTTGTCGCCCAAATCACAATAAATGATTTCCTCGTTTGCTGCGGCCTCATCCAATCCATCCCGATCAGAAACGACAATTGTTTCCGCCAAATGGGTCAAACGCTCGCGACACATTGCCCCCAAGCCACCCGCCGCACCTGTAATCAACAATCGTTTCATCATGATTGAACGCTCCTGACATTGGGGGCATCGCACCCACTACGTACCCGCATTAAGGATGTAATTTTTCACCACCGCAAGGGCGAACTGGTGATTTAATCGCGTCCCTGCGTTCGAATTTTCCACAACGCCCAGATGGAATGGCAAAAGGTCAACGTCGCAAACGCGCCGCCGAACAAACCAACCTCAAACAGTGCGGGACCGCGTAGGCCATGTGTGGTGGTCACATATATCAACATCGCAAATATGACGACCGCTGCAATAAGTCGGAACTGATACTCCGATTTCTTTAGTGGATCATATGACATACCATTGGTCCTCCACCTACTGATACGCATCAAACCGCAAAGCGGATCGCGAAAATATTTAAACGACCATTGGAGTGAGATTTTTTCGGAAGCTCACTTTACATATTGACTAAGTATCATTTTGATACAATGTGTACGTCATGAGTGGTTTTAGTGGGTTACCTCCTACAAATGCGATTTTGTACTTAAAAACGACCCGACGTCCGCGCAGGATCTTTTTTATTTCAATTTGACTACTTTTATAGTAACGCTAATCAAGCGGTAAAATCGTATGCAAAAATAGCGCATAAAGCCCTGATAAGCTTTAAACTTCTTCTAAAAAAGATGGAATAAGACCTAGGTCCATCCGACGTAAGCGATGTTGAAAACAAAGTGTACTTGGCGATATCCGACCTATGTAACCAATCCGAAAATGCCAAAACGCAAGCGGTTTTGCAGCATCAGTTTATTTCATCCATGGGTCGTGCAACCATATTCCGCACACTGAAAAAGCTTGAAGAACGAAATAAGATCTCAAAATCCAGCGAAACACATGGTGCATACACGCTTGCATCAGACGTATGATGAGGCGCACTTGATCGCCAAACACTCTTTTTGGACAGAATTTTTTCTTGTCAATTTTACATAAGTCGTCCTGTACACCTTTACGCTTGGTTTCATATATCCGATCCCAAAAACCCTAGCTGCGTAAAGCTTGGCTGTTGTTGGACTTTTGTTTCCTCCCCACGGCGTCCGCGTGATTGCATTTCATTATTTTGGGTCTCGGGCAATTTTCCATTTGCTGCCTGCCTCTTATTTTACTTGGTTCATTACCGTATACGGAAGCGATCTTGATCTGCATCCTGTGGCACCGATCGCGAGCATTTTGGTCTGTTATCTGGGATACAAAATGCACAACGCCATAAACAAAATGACGACAGAGCAACTATTGAACAATACATGGGTCAATTTGCTTTTCATGTTGGGGATCATGTCGATCAGTAATGGTGCGGCACTCGCGTTAGTGAACTTTGACGGCGACTTTCTCACGGGTGTTTTTGGATATTTGATTGGCGACATTGCAGGGGCATTTTTCTTTATGGTGATTGCGCTTTACATTTATCGTTCAATCAAGTTTTTTAGCTCGAATTTCGGCTAAAAATACCGCCAATTCTACGCTGAAATGATTGTGTTTCACGGGAAGTATCGTTAACTGCGGTCTTGAATGCTGATATTTTATGCGGAGTAACACAATGTCTGTGTCAATGCTTTCCACCTTTGTGAAACCCATGCATCCCGAGGGGCGCAAATTTGTTGCAATTTTTGCGGCGATCACACTTGTCCTGTTTTTGTTGTGGGAACCTTTGGGCTGGATTGGCGTGGGCCTGACGGTTTGGGTTTACTATTTCTTCCGTGATCCAGAACGTGTGGTCCCGAATGAAGACGGCATTATGGTTTCACCCGCCGATGGCATAGTTTCATTACTGGAACCCGCGGTTCCCCCCAGCGAATTGGGATTGGGCAGTGAGCCGATGACGCGGGTATCCGTATTTATGTCTGTGTTTAACTGTCACGTGAACCGCATTCCGGCAGCAGGGCGCATAACCACAGTGGCCTATCATCACGGCAAATTCCTGAATGCATCCTTGGACAAAGCCTCCGAACAAAACGAACGCAACGGAATTACCGTTGAATTAAGCGACGGGCGTCAATACGGTGTTGTGCAGATTGCAGGGCTTGTTGCCCGTCGTATAATGTGTTGGTCGGAAGTAGGATCAGACATGCAACGCGGGGAACGTTTTGGTTTAATCCGCTTTGGGTCGCGATTGGACATTTATCTGCCTGGCGGCGCGAAATCCACGGTGCAAATTGGACAAACCATGATTGCCGGTGAAACGATTATCGCCCGATTTAACTAGGATTTTGTCTTTCATCTGAGGACCACATGGAAAACAGCACCCGCCAAAACGAAAGCAAAGTTTCTATTTATAAGGTCGTGCCAAGCGCGATTACCATCATTGGGATGTGCTTTGGACTGACATCCATTCGCATGTCACTTGAAGGCTTTCATGAACTTGCAGCCTCACTTATTCTTTTGGCGGCGGTCGCGGATGGATTGGATGGATTGGCTGCACGCCAATTAAATGCCGTTTCAAAATTTGGTGCAGAATTGGACAGTTTGACGGATTTCCTGTGCTTTGGTGTGGCACCTTCGATCCTGCTGTATTGCATGTTTACAAATGAATTGGGGTCATTTGGCTGGGGCGCAACGCTGGTTTTTGTGGCGGCCTGTTGTCTGCGATTAGCACGATTTAATACTTTTCAACAAAGCAGTGTGAACCCAAAAGACGATGAAGGGCAAAATCTTGACTCCTGTCCAAACACTAAAAAACCAAAAACACATTTTGTCGGCGTTCCTGCACCTGGTGGGGCATTGTTGATATTGCTCCCCGTCTTTTTTGGCTTTTCCAGCGATAATAGCATCAGTGTATCACCGTATTTGGTGGCGGCATGGCTCTGCATTACTGGGACATTGATGATTTCGCGCCTAAAGACGTTTTCGCCAAAAACAATTCGCATCCCCAGACGATCCGTAACACTTTCGCTGTTATCAATCGTAATGTTTGGGGCGCTTTTATACAGCTACACTTGGCAAACCTTTATGATCATTTCAACTATCTACACCTGCATGCTGATTGTTGATGTGATAAAGGCCAAAGGCAAAATTATTTAGCCTTTCCGGCGCATTAAAGAACCAAACGAACTGTACGAAATAGTTAAGTGCTTGCTATTTTCAAGGTCCAAATATTGGTGTTATCTTATATCCGACCATCGAATTTTTATTGAATTGACTTCCATTGTAAAGTGAAACAACACGCGCTTATTAAAACGAGCTTTGTATTCACTCTGGTTCACATGTTGATCGTCCAATGGCCCTTGGTCAGCCAAGTTCTCCGTAAGGTGGATGTGACGCGTATGAACGGCGCCTATGCCTTGTTCGTGATTGAACATGAAAATCCGAATGACAATGCCGAAGCTAAAAACAATAACAATAACTTTTCTTTCTATTGCAATAGTTGGATCCTTGAGCGGCGCTGCTTATTTTGTTCCCAAATATCTAAAAGAACAGCAGAAAATACGGGATGAATCACGTGATTGCGTCCGCTGTAGGGATTTCTTATTAGCATATTTTGCTTGGGAACAAGAGGGAGATACTGATCAAGCACAAGGTGTTTACGCGCTCGCGATACACCACTTTAAAAAGGGTCAGTGCACTCAAATTCACGGACACTAATGGTTGTCATATACTTTGCCATTAATTTTATGCTTCATTAAAATCTAACTCTACCTCTCCCTGAAAATGCATTTCTTTGTTGGGTAATGCTTTAGTAAATCGTACAATTTCTTGAGCTATTATTGCTTCAATATCTTTTTGAATTTTCGCATTCTCAAACTCCCAGACTACCGTTGATACATGTGGTTTATCTTCATCAACTACCAACCGGAATCGTGCGCCCTTTTTTCCTTGGAGCAGCATTGGCCATTTCGTATGGAGAACACTGTTGAACATTTCAGCATCTTCTCCAGAAGTAAAAGTTCGCACAAAAATCTTAATCCTCATTTCTTGTCCTGATATTATCTAATTGAAGTCAACATTACCTAACTCCACAACATTAGCAATAATCACATGTCCCTCGAGTGTCGTTGTGGACATCGGAAGCTGGTGTCAA
>JAAEZW010000131.1 GCA_018222665.1 Paracoccaceae bacterium | reverse complement strand
CGCGACCTGCGTTGCAAGTGTCATAAAAATAAGTACCGCTAGTTGTTTCCACATGGACAAAACCCCCATACACAGGGATTTTGCGTGAATTGTGCGAAAGTCAATGGACGAAGGCGTTTTTCGCGAAATTATGCTTCCATCGCCTCAAGTTCATCGATCATGTCCGAGATCATGGACAAACCTTTGTCCCAGAATTTCGGATCAGCCGCATCCAACCCAAAGGGCGCCAAAAGATCGCTGTGATGCATTGATCCGCCTGCACGTAGCATGTCGAAATATTTGTCTTGGAACCCCGCTGGTTGATCCTGATAAACCGCGTAAAGCGCGTTTACCAATCCATCCCCAAAGGCGTAGGCATAGACATAGAAGGGCGAATGGACAAAGTGTGGGATATAGGCCCAGAATGTTTCATAGCCGTCCATGAATTCAAACGCTGGTCCCAGGCTTTCGCCCTGAACAGACATCCACAATGCGTTGATGTCATCTGGGGTCAATTCGCCTGATTTGCGTGCATCATGCAATTTGCATTCGAAATCATAAAACGCGATCTGACGCACAACGGTGTTGATCATATCCTCAACCTTACCCGCCAACATCACCTTGCGTTCGTGTTTATCTTTGGCCTTGTCCAGCATGGTGCGGAACGTCAGCATTTCACCAAAGACAGAGGCAGTTTCTGCCAAGGTCAGCGGAGTAGATGACAGCATTTCACCCTGATCGGCTGCCAACACCTGATGCACACCATGGCCCAATTCATGGGCCAATGTCATCACATCGCGCGGTTTGCCCAAATAGTTCAACATGATGTAGGGATGCGCATCCGTAACCGTGGGGTGCGCGAATGCGCCTGGGGCTTTCCCCGGTTTCACAGGGGCGTCAATCCACCTTTTGTCAAAAAACGGCTGGGCCAGGTCGGCCATGCGCGGGTCGAATGCGCCATATGCGCTCATCACCGTTTCGCGGGCCTCATCCCAGTCTACGATGCGATCGCTTTCCATGGGCAGGGGCGCATTGCGATCCCAGACTTGCATTTTATCAAGGCCCAGCCATTTACGTTTCAATTCGTAATACCGATGGCTTAGCTTTGGGTAGGCGGCGACGACCGCATCGCGCAGCGCTTTGACCACTTCGGCCTCGACATCGTTGGACAGGTGACGCCCTGTTTGCGGGGTTGGCATGCCGCGCCAGCGATCAATGATGTCCTTTTCCTTGGCCTGTGTATTGTGAACACGGGCAAAGGTGCGAATATTTTCACCAAAAACGCGGGCTAATTCACGTGCGCCCATTTCGCGTTTACTGCGATCTTGTTCGGTCAAAAGGTTTAGCGTGGCTTCGATGTTCAGATCTTGGCCTTCGATATCAAATGTCAGGCCCGCGATTGTTTCATCAAACAATTTTTCCCAGGCATCCCCGACAGCGCCCAAATCATGTAGGAATTTTTCCAATTCATCAGAGAGTTGATAGGGTTCCAATGCGCGAATGCGGCGAATGGCAGGGCGATAGCGTGCAAGATCTGCATTTGCGTCGAACAATGCGGTCAGCGCCTCTTCTGAAAGGCGGTTCAATTCTAGTGTGAAAAATACCAAGGGCGTTGTGAATACGGTAATCTTTTCCTGCGCGTCGGACAAAAATTTGGTCCGTTCGCCATCTGTTGTAAGCTGATAATACCGCAACCCTGCGAAGGACATGATGCGGCCCGCAACCGTCGAAATTTTTTCATTGCGCTGAATGCAGTTCAGCATGTCATCGGCATTTAGCTCTGCCAATTTGCCTTCATAATCGGTGGCAAATGCCGCGCATTCACTTTCCAACCATGCTAAATCTTGGTCAATTTGGGGATCATCTGTCCCCTGATACAAATCGTTCAGGTCCCATTCTGGCAAATTGCCAAGATTGTCCGCGCCACCAGAAACAGATGCGTCAAAAACAGGGGATGGAGTGATAAACATAATACGCCTCATTGGTCAGAATGCCGCTAAGGTAGGGTGCGAACCAATGAGGTGCAAGGGGCGTTTATTCCGCCGCGATCAATGCGCCTTCTACTATCACATCATCGCGGAAAAAGGCATCGATATCGCGGATCAGCTTTTGAATAAGGTCGCTTCTTTCCATCAAAACTTCATGGCGTCCGTTTTGTATTTCCAACAAAATGCCATTGCTCCACTTTTTCATATGATTGCGGATATTTTTTGAACTGACCACCGCTTCGTCGGTTCCAAGTAATGTCATGGCGGGAACATTTGGTGGCGTGCTGGACATCAAATCGTTCATTTCAGTAACGGCGGCGTTGACCCATGAAAAACTGGGTCCACCAAGGCGAAGTTCCTGATCGCCTTTCACCTGTTCCACCATATAGTGCCAATTTTCGGGATCATTCGTTAGGCGGTTGCCATCAAATTCGCCCGTCAACAGATAGCACTCTGAACTGGCTGAGGGGACATAGGATTTAGCAAATCCCAAACTGACGCCAATGTTCGCAATTGTGCTGGCAAAGGGGTTCATAAAAGTGCCAAATTCAATACCCCACATCGGAGCGCTAAAGGTGACGTGATCAAATTCGTCGCCACGACGATGTAGGGCGCGAAGTCCAATACATCCCCCCATTGAATGTCCCACCATATTCCAAGGTTTGGGCAGATCAATGAATTTTGCATAGTCGATCAGCGCGTCAATATCCTGCTGATATTGGGCAAAGTGATCAACATACCCCTGCATCGGATCATGTTCTGGACGTTCAGAGTATCCTTGGCCACGCCAATCAATTGCAACAACGTTCCAGCCGCACTGAACCAACATTTGCGCGATGCGACCGTATTTTTCGATATATTCTGTGCGCCCCTGAAAAACGAAAACCGTTCCCCGTGGGGTTGCCTGTGTCCAATTGCAGACGCGCAATTTTGTGCCGTCATCGGCCGAGATCCAGTGGCATGACCACTCGGCTGGCCCATCGGCCAAATCATGACGATATGGCGCGTCCGCATAGTGCATCAGCTTAGAACACTTCCCAAACGCATGGCCAATCCCATGTCACCATCCAATTTTAGTCGGCCTGTCATGAACGCAGATGTTGCATCCAAGTTTCCAGCCAAAATGTCCTGAAACGTATCGGCGCTTGCACTTAGTGTGACATCAGCGGCATCATCACTTGCGCGCGCGCCGCCCTCGTCAATTACGATTGCACCTTCGTCTTCAATTTCGAATTTCGCGATCCCGTCAAAACCGTTTCCGCCAAGTTTTTCGTTCAACGCCTCAACCGCCGCTGCGACCACATCGCTCATAATCAATCCTCGTTAAATGTGCTGGAAATTCTCTAGCGTGTCTCTAATATAATGTGTATGGCGAATAGATATCCCAAATTCAAATATGCCCTGGCGGTAACTTTACTCGCGGTTTCTCTGTGCGCACCCAGTTTTTCAGTAGCTGATACAAAAGCTAACACACTTGATGATCTTTATCAAAAACTATCGAACGCGACACAATCTGAGTCAGTTCTTTTGGAAAAAGAAATCCGTTTTCTTTGGCAGCAGTCAGGGTCAAATGTGGTGGACCTGCTTTTAAAACGCGCACAGAACGCGCAAAATCGTCTGGAACATGGATTGGCCGCCGAACATTTTACCGCCGTCATAGAATTGGCGCCTGATTTTTCGCCTGGTTGGACGGGGCGAGCAAGCGCATATTTGGCATTAGAGCTACACGGTCCTGCGCTGTCTGATTTGGAACATGCATTAACTCTTGATCCGCAAAATTTTGAGGCGCTGACAGGGCTTGGTGTTATTCTTGAGCAGATTGACGCGCCCGAACTTGCCTTGCGGGCCTATAACGAAGTTATTGCTATACATCCGCATCTTGAACAGGTAATCAGTGCGCGCTCACGGGTCGCGAAAACAGTCTCTGGGCTACCACTTTAGCTTGGGGCATTTACATGAGTGCGCGCATCGTTGCGGTTTTGGGGCCGACCAATACTGGGAAAACCCACTACGCGATTGAACGGATGTTGGCGCACCGCTCGGGTATGTTTGGCCTGCCATTGCGTTTATTGGCGCGTGAAGTTTACGACAAAATTGTTGCGATCCGCGGGGCCTCTGTTGTGGCCTTGGTGACAGGCGAAGAACGCATTGTTCCCCCACGGGCTGCATATTGGGTTTGTACGGTTGAGGCGATGCCAGACAACATGGGCGTCGAATGCGCGGTGGTGGATGAAATCCAACTCTGTGCCGATCCTGAACGCGGTCATGTGTTCACCAATCGCCTGTTGCGCACACGTGGTACCAAGGAAACATTGTTCCTCGGGGCTGATACGATACGCGGGTCGATCACAGAATTAGTGCCAAACGTTCAAATCATGCGCCGTGAACGGATGAGCCAGCTGACCTATGCGGGGTCCAAAAAAATATCCCGCATTCCCCCACGCAGCGCGATTGTTGGGTTTTCTGTCGATAGCGTTTATGCAATCGCCGAATTGATCCGTAGGCAAAAGGGGGGCGCGGCGGTAGTCATGGGAGCGCTCAGCCCGCGGACGCGAAATGCACAGGTCGAGCTGTATCAAAATGGGGATGTTGATTATCTGGTTGCAACAGATGCGATTGGTATGGGGCTGAACCTTGATGTGAACCACATCGCCTTTTCCGCGCTTAGCAAATTTGATGGCCGTCGGATGCGTCCGCTTGCGCCCAATGAATTGGCCCAAATTGCGGGGCGTGCAGGGCGCGGTATGCGGGATGGCACCTTTGGAGTTACGGGCGAGGCATCACCATTGGATGAGGGTGTTGCCAATGCGATTATGGAACATCGCTTTACCCCCTTGAAAAAACTGCTTTGGCGCAATGTGGACCTGAAATTGGGCACAATTGATGCGCTTATTGATTCGTTAGAAGTCTCCCCAACCCAAGAAAATTTGGTCAAAGCGCGTGAAGCCGATGATTTGATGGTTCTGAAAACACTGTCTCAGAATGGGGACATCACAACGAGGGCGAAAAACGGACCTGGGGTTTCGCTGTTATGGGATGTGTGTCGTATCCCCGATTTTCGCGGAATCTCGCATGCGGAGCATGCATCGCTGTTAGAGGTGATTTTCCGTTATTTATTTGATCTTGGGCGTATTCCTGACGATTGGTTTGCACGTCAAATTAAACGCATTGACCGCTCAGAGGGTGACATTGATACACTCTCAAAACGATTGTCATTTGTGCGCACGTGGACTTATGTCGCACAGCGTTCAGGGTGGCTTGATGATGAAAATCATTGGCGTGGGGCCACACGCGCGATAGAAGACAGGCTATCAGACGCTCTGCATGAGCGTTTGACACAACGATTTGTGGATCGGCGGACATCGGTTTTGTTGCGCCGGCTCAAGCAGAAGGAGGCCCTTTTGGCCGAAGTAAATGAAAATGGTGAGGTGAGCGTCGAAGGTGAATTCGTCGGTCGTCTAGAAGGTTTCCAGTTCCGTCAAGATCAACAAGCGGCAGGACAGGACGCCAAAACGTTAAAATCAGCAGCGATGCAGGCATTGGTCCCGCAGTTCCATTTGCGAGCTGATAAATTCTATAATGCGCCAGATACGGAAATTGATTTCACGGATCAGGGTGGATTGATGTGGGGGGAACACGCAGTTGGCAAATTGCTGGCGGGCGATGATCCACTGCGCCCACGGGTCAGCGTGTTTGTTGATGAAGAAGCAGGCGTTGATGTCACCGACAAGGTGCAGCGCCGTTTGCAGCATTTTATTGATCGCAAAATTAATGCGCTTTTCGAACCGCTGATGGCGGTCAAAAATGATGAAGCCTTGACGGGGCTTGCCCGTGGTTTCGCATTTCAGTTGGTTGAGGCGCTGGGCATTCTTAACCGCGCCGATGTTGCCGAC
>JAAEZW010000130.1 GCA_018222665.1 Paracoccaceae bacterium | reverse complement strand
GTATTATAACAGATTAAACAATCATCATTTTCTCTGCGTTGCAGAAAAAAAGTTGGCCACATGTTGCGTTGCAGCATTTTTTTTAAAACGACTTACTTACCCGCTTACATAGGGTGTGTGACGGCTAACGAATTGCAGATCGAAACAGCCGCCACACGTTAACGCAACACTAGTTGCGAAGCCAAACATAGGTGAATAGCTTTTCGCGAGCAACCTTGTCGTGGTTTCGCATGGAGATCTAAATGAACTACATCAAATCCTCCCTTTACGGATCACTAATATTCACAGCACTTTCAAGCAATTCGCTTGCCGCTGAAACTATAAAAGTCGGTGTGCTACATTCATTGTCCGGCACAATGGCTATTTCAGAAACCACACTAAAAGATACAATGCTAATGTTGATCGATCAGCAAAATGCTAAAGGAGGACTCCTTGGCCAGCAGATTGAACCTGTGGTGGTTGATCCAGCATCAGATTGGCCATTGTTTGCAGAAAAAACACGTGAACTGCTAACTGTTCAAGACGTTGACGTGATCTTTGGTGCGTGGACGTCTGTATCGCGGAAATCTGCTTTACCCGTACTCGAAGAGCTCAACGGGCTCATGTTCTACCCAGTGCAATACGAAGGTGAAGAAAGCTCTAAAAATGTGTTTTACACAGGTGCGGCCCCAAACCAACAAGCTATACCAGCTACCGATTATTTCCTTGACGAGCTCGGTGTGGAAAAATTCGCACTCCTTGGAACAGATTATGTCTATCCTCGTACAACAAACAATATCTTAGAGAGCTACTTGCAATCTAAAGGCGTCGCAGCAGCGGATATCTTTGTCAACTATACCCCATTCGGGCATTCTGATTGGTCAAAGATCGTCTCTGATGTTGTTGCGTTAGGGGCAGACGGGAAAAAAGTTGGCGTGATCTCAACGATTAATGGCGATGCCAACATCGGATTTTACAAGGAGCTTGCCGCTGCTGGTGTCAGCGCTGATGATATTCCGGTCGTAGCCTTTTCGGTTGGCGAAGAAGAGCTATCCGGCCTCGATACAACCAACCTGACAGGACACCTTGCAGCGTGGAATTATTTCCAATCGGCTGACACCGAAGCAAATAATGCATGGGTCAGTGCATGGAAGGCCAAAATGGGCGAAGCGCGTGTGACCAATGACCCAATGGAGGCACATTATATCGGATTCAACATGTGGGTGAATGCAGTGACCGATGCTGGAACAACAGATGTCGACTCTGTGCGCGCTGCTATGTATGGGCAAGAATTTCCCAACCTAACGGGCGGTACAGCTATCATGTTACCTAATCACCACCTCGCGAAACCGGTGCTTATAGGTGAAATCATGGAAGATGGACAATTTGATATCATTAGCCAAACTGCAGAAGTCGAAGGCGACGCTTGGACTGATTATCTTGTAGAGTCAGCGGTCTTGATGTCCGACTGGAAAGATTTGGGCTGTGGGATGTACAACACCCAAACGCAAAGCTGCGTTCAAATCAAATCGAACTATTAAGGTTTTGTAGTCAGGGGGAGTACCCCCTGACGCTTTTAGTGGTAATTTTATGAAATATCTAATTTACGTCATGATGACGTGCTTTATGATGTGCTCCGGCGAAGGTCTTTTGGCGAGCCCAATCAACGAAGTTTTAGGGGCACATCGTGACACGATACTCAAAAGTTCAAGAAAATCGATCGGGCCTGCTATCACAGCCCTTGCCGAAAGTGGACTAAGATCAGCCGAGGTCACACTCGAAATCTGGCGCGATAAAGATATGTGGTATCGTGCGTCAGATGATAAGTTCTATCGTGTTGAGGGTGATGATGTATTTGATCTTGCTTCAGGTCAGCGGATCGCCACATTTGTAAAAGATGAATACAAGCAAATTAAGCCCAATAGTGGGGTCCGTGCGATCATTTCCTCTGCGCTAGTCGGTTTCCATCTCAACTCGACAGACCGCGATAAACGTCTGGCAGCCATTAAATCAATCCAGCGCAATCCAAAGCCCGAATACTTATTAACGCTCAAAGCATCAATTGCAGAGGAATCAGACGCATATTTGCTGGATATCAAGTCGCAATTATTGCAAATTTTAACAATTCAATATGGAACTACGCCTCAAAATCGTATTGCGGCCATTGAGGCTGTGTCGAGAAGTCTATCTCTTGATATCCGCGCTGCACTCAATCCAATTTTAGCGACAGAACTTAGATTAGGCGACGCAATACCGGAAGGTGCGAACCTCGTTCGGATATTGACCCCTGGAACTGATGGCTTTCCGGTCAAGACGGCTTATGACATGCTCGTCAAGCAAAAGCTGGCTACACCTATTCCGACCAAGGCAGAGGTCTTAACTGCTCTTGAAGACAATATAGATGCAGCGCGCGTCGGCGATGTACCTGTGGCACAGCTCTTTGATCCTGAAAAACGGCTAGAGGCTTATGAAGTATTGCAGAAACAGGGTCTGGCCCCCAAACGCCCAAGTGAAGCTGAAGTTCTTTCGGCAGTGAACAGCTATATCTTTTATGAGCAATATCTTGAAGAAAATGCTGCAGTAACCGAAGCAGCGAAAAAAGCCTTGCGCAGCATTGAAACTAAAGTGAATCTATTTCGCACAGTGGATTTGGGGTTGGATGCACTGTCGCTTGCATCGATCTATTTTCTCGCTGCGATTGGTTTAGCCATTACCTTTGGTGTGATGGGGGTGATTAACATGGCCCATGGTGAATTTATCATGATGGGAGCTTACACGGGGTATGTTATTCAACAAATCATTCCAGACCACACCATTTCGATAATCGTTGCAGTGCCTGTGGCTTTTGTGGTCACATTCGGGGCCGGAGTCGCCATGGAGCGTTTGGTAATCCGTTGGCTGTACAATAGACCCTTGGAAACCTTGCTCGCCACATTTGGGATCTCTATTGCATTGCAACAAATCGCTAAAAACATTTTTGGCACACAGGCACGTCCCCTTACATCGCCAGAATGGCTGGGGGGCTCGTGGGTGATTAATGATGTCGTTTCCATCAGCTACATACGAATTGCCATCTTTGCCATGGCCTTGCTCTTTTTTGCTGTATTTTTATTTATCATCAAACGGTCCCGTTTGGGACTTGAGACCCGCGCAGTAACGCAAAACCCCGCAATGGCTTCTGCGATGGGGATCAATCCTGATCGTGTGAATATGCTGACATTTGGCCTTGGATCCGGGGTCGCAGGTATTGCAGGGGTCGCGATTGGTCTCTTTGCTAAAGTGACCTCGGAGATGGGCAATGACTATATCGTCCAAAGCTTTATGTCCGTGGTTGTTGGCGGTGTTGGTAATATTTGGGGAGCATTGGCAGGAGCAACATTAGTTGGTTTTATGCAAAAGGGGATCGAATGGTTTAACCCATCGAACACGCTAGCTGCTCAAACCTACATGATCCTATTCGTTATTATCTTCATTCAATTTCGACCAAGAGGTATTATTGCCCTCAAGGGTCGTGCCGCGGGGGATTGAGCTATGACTGCCTCTCATTATCGACGCAACGCATTGATATTCGTGCTTATTCTATCCTTATTCACAGTTTTAGTCTCCGCACTGTCGGCTGGTGCGGGATCGGATGTGATTGCAACATCATTTATAAAAACGCTGGGCAAAACTTTGTGTTTGGCATTGGTCGCAATCGCAATGGATTTGATCTGGGGATATGCTGGTATCCTGTCATTGGGGCATTTTGCATTCTTTGCTCTTGGCGGCTACATGATAGGTATGTGGTTGATGTATGAGCGCACGAAAGACATCGTGACCCAATCGCTGAACCAAGCAACCATTCCGCCCACAGATCAAGAGATCATTGATGGCATAGGGACCCAAATCTTTGGAGTTGTAGGGAGTAATGAATTCCCTGTCATTTGGATGTTCGCAGATAGTCTAATTGCGCAGGCGCTGCTGGTTATCTTGGTTCCTGCTTTGCTCGCCTATCTATTTGGATGGTTCGCGTTTCGCTCACGGGTCACAGGTGTGTATCTGTCCATTCTGACACAAGCGTTCACATTGGCATTATCATTATACCTTTTTCAAAATGAAAGCGGGTTGCGTGGTAATAACGGCCTCTCCGGATTGCAGAACTTGCCTTATGTCGATGCTAACCAAGATTTGGTGTCGCTGTGGTTCTTTTGGGCGTCCGCCGTTGCTTTGGGACTTGGCTATCTCGGGGCAAGCTATGTTGTATCAGGTAAATTTGGATCCGTAATGCGCGCAATTCGTGATAACGAAGCACGCGTACGATTCCTTGGGTACAAGGTCGAAACTTACAAACTTGCAGTATTTGTAGGTACCGCGATCATCGCCGCGATAGCGGGTGCTCTCTATTATCCGCAGGCCGGTATTGTAAATCCTGCCGAGATGGCACCGATCGCATCAATTTATCTTGCAGTATGGGTGGCTATAGGTGGACGTGGACGGCTGTATGGATCAGTGATCGGTGCAATCATCGTGAGTCTATTGTCCACATGGTTCACAGGTGGACAAGCACCAGATTTATCTTTTGGTGTCTTTACGTTGAAATGGGTAGATTGGTGGCAGGTTTTGCTCGGTGTCTCATTTGTTTTAGTGACTCTCTATGCGCCCAAAGGCATTGGTGGATTATTTGACCTACTGTCACGCAGAGGACCAAGCTCATGAGAACACTTCTTGAAGTTGTAGGCCTATCTGTGAGTTTTGACGGTTTCAAAGCGATCAATAATCTGTCATTTGACATTCGCCCTGCCGAGTTAAGGGCGGTGATCGGCCCCAATGGTGCAGGAAAAACAACCTTTATGGATATTGTCACAGGTAAAACAAAACCAGATCATGGATCTGTTTTGTGGGGTGAGAAATCTGTGAACCTCGTCGGATTGGATGAAGCTGAAATTGCACAAGCAGGGATTGGACGTAAGTTTCAAAAACCCACGGTTTTTGAAGATCAAACAGTATTTGAAAATCTGCTCATGTCACTGAGTAGTAAACGCGATGTTTGGTCAGTATTTACATACCGGCGTACCGAGGCTGATTGCGCGAGCGTTGATAAACTTGCTTTGGATATTGGGCTCGGGGATGACCTACACCGTGTAGCTGGTGAGTTGAGCCATGGACAGAAACAATGGCTAGAAATTGGGATGCTATTAGCCCAGGATCCAAAATTGCTTTTGGTCGATGAGCCTGCGGCAGGCATGACTCCCGAAGAGCGCGAGAAAACAACAGCGATACTTGTTGAGGCCGCGAAAACACGTGCGGTTGTTGTAGTAGAGCATGACATGGAATTTGTGCGGCGACTAAATTGTCGCGTGACGGTTCTACATGAAGGGTCGGTCTTGGCGGAAGGTTCTTTGGATCATGTTACTTCAAATCAAGAAGTGATCGACGTTTATTTAGGGCGATAAGAATGCTTACTGTCAAAGATCTTTCATTTCATTACGGTAAATCTCAGATCCTGTATGATATCAATTTGACGGCCCGTAAAGGCCAAGTCACTTGTGTTATGGGCACCAATGGTGTTGGCAAAACAACACTCATGCGAGCTATTGCGGGCGTGACGCACGCGTCGCGCGGGGCCATTCACTTGGACGATCAAAACATTACTGCTATGGCTGCACATCAGCGTGCTATTTCGGGGGTTGCCTATGTGCCGCAAGGGCGCGGCATCTTTCCGCTTTTAAGCGTAAAGGAAAATCTTGAAACTGGTTTTGCCTGTCTGCCTTCAGATCAGCGCGTGATCCCGGAGAGCGTTTTCCAAATGTTTCCCATTCTAGAAAAGATGCTTTACCGTAAAGGGGGCGACTTATCGGGAGGACAACAACAACAATTGGCCATTGCACGCGCGTTGATCACCCAGCCGCAAGTGCTCATATTGGATGAGCCAACAGAAGGCATCCAACCCAATATAATTAAAGATATTGGTGCTGTGATCCGCAA
>JAAEZW010000129.1 GCA_018222665.1 Paracoccaceae bacterium | reverse complement strand
CCCATGTACGGCCCAGGCTTTCGTAATATCGCTCTGCCGCCTCAACCCCCATACAAACAGGTGTGACGGCGGGATCAGGGCGCAGGCGCAAATCAGTGCGAAACACATATCCGTCGCTGGATATGTCATTTAAAAGGGCCGTCGCGGCGCGCGTGGCCTTGATCAAGGCGGCCCGTGCGTCAAAAAAATCATTCAAGGGGAAACGCGCCTCATCAAATAGGCAGATAAGATCAATGTCAGAGGAATAATTCAATTCACCTGCGCCCATTTTGCCCATGGCCAAAACGAACAATCCCGTATCGTATGGGTGCGCATCTCGCGCCAATCCCGGCAATTTACCGCGTGAGATTTGTTGTAAAATCGCATGATCAAACGCGCATTGCACCGCACGGTCTGCGAAATCGGTCAGCATGGCGCAGACCTGTTCCACTTGCCAAATACCTGAAAAATCACACAATGCGGTCCATAGGGCCACACGACGTTTCGCAGATCGCAGGGCTGCGCCAATGTCATCGGTATTTTCAATTTCGATGGATTGATCAATTTCGATCACGTCCAAGCGTTCGCGTAACCAAGCATCCTCTTTGCGCATAAGATCGGTCAAAAACGGACTAACGCTTGCCACTGCGCCCAAAAAGTACTGCACCTTTGGGTCCATATCCCTGAATTGGTGCGTTATATCATCATAGACGTCCCGATCATAAACATCGGGGCATTCGGTGATTGCAGTTGCAAAATGCATGTGGGTCTTTCAATCTTATCCTTACCTGAATGAGGATAGCATGAGCAAAAGTCTAAGACGTGTCAAAGCCGCATTGGCCGAATTGGGCCTAGAGGATACAATTTGCGAAACCGCAGGCACAACAACGGCGCAAATGGCGGCAGATGCGGTGGGTTGCGATGTAGACCAAATTGGGAAATCCATCATTTTTCAGATCGGTGCAACAGATCAGGTTGTGTTATTCATCACTGCGGGAGGACAACAGGTAGATCGCAGGAAAGCCGAGGCGATTGTCGGGGCAACGCTGACAAAGGCGGATGCTGCCTTGATCCGAACAACCACGGGATTTGCAATCGGGGGCGTATCGCCCGTCGGCCATAAATCGCCCTGCCCCATATATTTTGATGAAACACTGCTGAAATATGATGTAATTTGGGTTGCGGCGGGCACACCGAACCATGTTTTCAGCATCTCTCCTGACTTACTTTCACAAAAAATATCCGCACAAGTATATGATTTTATTATATAATCAATAAAATGTAAAAATGTTTAACATTTTCCCTTAAATGGCGATTAACCCACACTCATCTGTTGTAATGTGAAGGGGCTTCACATTCATTCTGACGGAGACAAAAATGACTTTTACCACTGACTATACTGCAGAGTATTCGAGACCATCTTGGTTTGAACGCTCCGAGACATGGCTTGACCGCAAAGGTAAGGGCGCATGGATCGCCGCCATGGTCTTGGGTTTTATTTTCTTTTGGCCAGTCGGCCTTGCACTTCTTGCTTACATGATTTGGAGTAAAAAAATGTTTGGAAACTAACGTTGTTGTTCACGTTCAACACATTTCAAGGCGATGCGCCCCACAGGGAACCAAGCCTTTGATGCGTATAAGCATGACACACTGACCCGTTTGGCCAACTAACAAGAAGAGTTTCTTGCCTTTCTTGAGCGTCTACGCCACGCCAAAGACCGCGCAGAGTTCGATGACTTTTTGAAAGAGCGCGACAGCAAAGCCAAAGCTGACTAAAAAGAAGAGGCATTATATAATTGTGGCCCCAACCCCGGGGCTACATCATTTTAATTTAGGTTCAAGGATATGCGTATCCCCTACCCACAATCACATCCCGAATTTTATGCAAGCGTTACAACGAAACGGTTTTTTTTGCATGGCTGGTTGATAGCGTCATTGTGTTGGGCATTTTGATTATTTCATCGCCATTCACGGTTTTCGTGTCGTTGTTTCTGTTTCCATTTTTCAATGCGGCCATCGATTTCATTTATAGAACGGCCACCCTGTCCATGGGATCTTCCACATCCGGCATGCACATCACGGCAATCGAATTGCGCCATGAAAGTGGCCATCGGTTGGATTTCATCACCTCGGTTTTTCATATCATTGGCCTATATGTGTCCTATGCCACTGTTTTGGTTCAACTCTTATCAATTGGCATGGTGGTAATGCGCGATGATCGCAAAAGCCTGACAGATATGGTGATCGGAACCGTCATGGTGAACCGCGCGCATATCCTATACTAACGTCGCACTTAGATCAGAACTGGTGCATTGCCAACTGATCCAAGTCTTGTTAGGCTTCCGCCATGCGTCATACCTTGCCCATAGCACCGCAGTTTTACGTAACTGCACCGCAACCCTGCCCTTATCTTGAGGGTCGGCAAGAACGCAAATTATTCACTGCACTGCATGGTGATCGCGCTCAGGACCTGAATGATAGCCTGTCAAAACAAGGATTTAGACGGTCGCAAAATGTATTATATCGTCCGTCCTGTGTGGAATGCGCGGCCTGTATGTCGGCACGTATTGATGTTTCAAATTTTGAAATAAGCAAATCGCAAAAACGCGTTGCTAAGAAAAACGGGGATTTAACACGCCGCACAAATTCGCCTTGGGCCACAGAAGAGCAATATGATTTGTTCAGGACATATCTGGAAACACGTCATGCAGATGGCGGAATGGCAGATATGGATGTGTTTGAATTTGCCGCCATGATCGAAGAAACCCCCATCCGCACGCGGGTGATAGAATACGAACAAGATGACGACCTAAAGGCCGTGTGTTTGACAGATGTTTTGAACGATGGCCTATCCATGGTGTATTCATTTTTTGATCCTGACTTATCAGACCGCTCTATGGGCACCTATTTAATTCTGGATCACATCAAAATGGCCCAAGAATTGGACCTACCCTATGTTTACCTGGGCTATTGGGTGCCAGATAGCCCAAAGATGGGGTACAAGGTGCGTTTTTCGGGATTGGAAATCTATCGGGATCGCGCCTGGACCCCCTTGACCGAATGCGACAACATTTCATCGAGCTTGCATCCATTAAACACGTCCCCCATTGCGGAACAGGTGGCGAACCTATCCCTGCCGGGCAGCAATCCTTTGGGTGAATAACTGCGCCTTGCCCCTCTGGACGTTGGGAAAATAATACCCTATATGTTTTGTCAGGAAATAGGACGAAACCCACAATGACACATCCCAATCCGCCACTTGAAGGCACACCGTTGATTGAACCGTCATCGACTGATCATCCACTGTTTAATGCCGTGGTTGAGGCATGTCGCACAGTTTATGACCCCGAAATTCCAGTCAACATTTATGATTTGGGATTGGTGTATACGATTGATATCAATGCGGAAAATGATGTTCGCCTGATCATGACACTGACCGCACCCGGATGTCCCGTGGCGGGCGAAATGCCGGGATGGTTAAACGACGCGATTGAACCTGTTGCTGGCGTGAAATCGGTCGAGGTTGAATTAACTTGGGATCCACCCTGGGGCATGGACATGATGTCAGACGAAGCGCGTTTAGAACTAGGATTTATGTAAATGTTTGGCATTCCCGGAAATCCTCCTGTCACCTTGACCCCTGCAGCTGTGGGGCAGATCCAAAAATTGATGGATAAAGATGGCCACTGGGGCCTGAAGCTTGGCGTGAAAAAGGGTGGATGTGCAGGAATGGAATACACCCTAGACTACGTTGATAGCCCAGATGCCCACGACGAAGTTGTTGAACAGGATGGCGTGCGCGTGATTATCGCACCGATGGCACAAATGTTTCTGTTTGGCACGCAAATTGACTATGAAACCAGCCTGCTGGAATCTGGGTTTAAGTTCAATAACCCAAATGTTGTTGAAGCCTGCGGATGCGGTGAATCGATCAAGTTTGAGGGTATGTAATCACGCCGTCATCAGGTGGACGTAGGTTTCTTCAAACCGCTTGGTCAGGTGATCACCTGCATGGATGCGCTTCCCCGGCCCCAATGGTGCAACATTTGTATCGTAATTGGGGTTAAAGAACAGCGGCACTGAAATACGTTCCTGATCACTGCCGCGTACGCGATGTGGCGTTGCACGCACCGCGCCATCGGTCCACATTTGCAGCATTTCACCAAAGTTGATGATGAATTCACCAGGTTCCGCAAGAACAGAGACCCATTGACCATCACGGCTTTGCGCCTCTAGCCCGCCAACCCCATCGGTGGCAAGCAATGTGACACACCCGTAATCCGTGTGTGCCGCGATCCCAAAATCCTTATCCCCTGCCCAATCAGGACGTGCGGGATAATAATTGCCGCGCAACAGGGCCATTGGGTGCGCAAATTTATCCGTAAAATAATCGCGATCCAACTCTAAAGTATCCGCAATTGCACGCAGCACATCCATCGCAACCCGCATCGCAGCAGCGTAGTAATTTTTAATGACACGCTCAAAATCTGCGGGTCGTTCAGGCCATTGATTGGGCGCATAAACACTATGCGCCGCATAGGGATGCATGGGCGAAGGCACATAACCGCTGTCAAACACCTCTTTATAATCGGGGTTTGCATTTGGATCGACCTGTTCACTGCCCGAGGCCCCCCAACCACGATTTGATCCTGTTTTTGCCATGCTGACGTGCGCTTTTTCCACCTCTGGCAGATGGAAAAACTGTCGATACATATCGGTGACTTGCAGCACATCGGCCGCAGACAGTGATGTGTTGTGCACGATCAAAAATCCGTACTCTTGAATCCCAGCCAACAGATCACGATTTGCGCCTGCATCATTGGCAATTAACGCCTGTAAATCAATTTTGGGGATCATTAACACTCTCTTGCATCCATGGGTCGGAATGGGCAATACCTAGGGAACGATAAGAAGACAAGGTGCCTCGCACCAAAGGAGAAAAAGATGCGTAAACTCGCCGCAGGTAACTGGAAAATGAACGGAACTCGGGCGAGCTTATCCGAGGTGGAGGCCATAATCGCAGCACTTGATGATACTGATCCTGCGGTTGTCATCTGCCCGCCCGCATCCCTGTTAATCCCCGCCTGCGAAATAGGTGGGAAAATCAGCATCGGTGCGCAGGACTGCCATATGGCGTCTTCTGGTGCGCACACAGGCGATATTTCGGCCAGCCAAATTGCAGATACAGGCGCCACATATGTCATCGTTGGCCATTCCGAACGCAGAACAGATCACAGTGAAACGAACGACGTGATCAAAGCCAAGGCACAAGCGGCACAAAAAGCCGGATTGATCGCAATTATCTGTATCGGCGAAACCCTTGCCGAGAGAGAAGCAGGCGAAACATTGGCCGTTCTGGGCCAACAGATGTCCGGGTCTATTCCTGATGGGGCCACATCACAAAACACTGTGATCGCCTATGAACCCGTCTGGGCAATTGGTACGGGTCTGGTTCCGACACTGGACCAGATTGATGAGGCGCATCGTTTCATGCGTGCTGAACTGCTGAGCACACTTGGTGCAGATGCGCAAAACATAAGTTTGCTTTATGGCGGTTCAGTGAAAGAATCAAACGCCGACGACATCTTTTCCGTAGCAGATGTGGATGGAGCACTGGTGGGCGGCGCGAGCCTGAGCGCAAACGATTTCGTGCCCATCATCAAGGCGCTGGAGCGCGCATAACGGATAAGAGCAGGACGGGATCAACCATGCATATAGTTCGCCAATCCCCAACTGATCCTGCATTTGTGCAAAATCCATATTCAGTTTATGATAAAATTTGCGGCGATTGCGTGTATTGGCAAGACTATGAGATGCCTGCTATCTTTTCTTATTCTGAAATTGATAAAATTTTTAAAAATAAATTATTGGGGCGCCAAGTTATCAATTCAGGTGAAGTAAGCATCCCCAAACGCCTTCAACCATTTTATGATATTGAAGCGCATTCGATGCTGGAACTGGAACCACCC
>JAAEZW010000128.1 GCA_018222665.1 Paracoccaceae bacterium | reverse complement strand
TCCATCGAATGGCCCGCACCGAATATTTTTGGCAGCGATGAATTTGCTGTGATTGGATACGAAAAATCGGTTGTTTTGCCGTTGTTAATATCCCCAAAAGCGGCAGATCAGGATATTCAAGTTTCGCTATCTGCAGACATCGGCGTATGTGAGGATATCTGCATTCCAACGTCATTTACACTGTCCCAAGACATTTCAGCGCAGGCAAATTCGCGCTCATCCGCGTTGATGGCGGCATTGGCGAATGGCCCATGGAGTGTGGATGATTTGGGAGTGCAAGACTTAACCTGTCATTTATCGGCTGACCCCAATGGGTTTCTCGTTGCGATATCAGCGCGAACTGAAAACCTTAACCCGAACACGCGGATTATTGTGGAATATCCCTCTGCAGATGTTTGGGTAAATAATGGATTAACATCGCGCAAGAATGCAAAGTTCCAGATGCAAGCCGACGTTTTCGTTGACGCAACAATCGCGCTGGCGCGCGACCGTTTTATCATCAATTTACTAAGCGACGGTGTTTGGGCGCAACATAAAGGGTGCGATTAAGCGCCCCTTGTCCGCCGCCGCGCATGCGTCACGTGCGAGGCCATAAACAGGGTCGCAATAACCACAAGCGCCCCAACAAGAAACGTCACGAATGCCAACCCAATTGATGGGGCCGTGTTAAGGATTGCGCCGATAAAGCTGATAAAATCACCTGTCACAATGTAAACGCCCATCGTCGCCGCAAACCATGCAACGATCGAACCAACCGCCGCAATGAACGCCATGCGAACCCCAGAGTTACGTGAAGAGAGAGCGCGTTTCAGGGAGACACGATACCGCATTACATCCTGCTGAATGGCAATCAGTGAGGGTACGACAATCAAAACCAAAAGCATCCCAAAGCCCAAGCCATAGACCAGCGTCACAACAGTAGGTTTCAAGAATTGCGCCTGTGTTGAGCGTTCATAAAGCAGTGGTGCAAGCCCCAGAACAGTTGTCAGTGTCGTCAACAAAACGGGTCGGAACCGATCAACCGTCGCATCAATCAGCGACGGAATAATTCCGCGATCCTCGGCGTATTCATCAATGGTCGTTATCAAAACGATCGAGTCATTGATAATAATCCCTGTCATCCCCAAGAGGCCGATCACAGTGAACATCGACATTGGGATCTCCCAAATATAGTGCCCCCAAATCGTGCCAATCAGACCGAATGGAATGATCGCCATCACGATAATTGGGCGCGTCCAGCTGGCGAAAATCCATGTAAGCACCAGATAGATGCCCGTCAAACACAGGATTAGCCCTGTGCGAGCATCTGTGCGGAACTGGTCCTCTTCCTCGGCCAAACCTGCAAGGCGCCATTCCACCTGACGTTCGGATGCGATTTCAGGCAGAATTTCATTTTCCAACGCCTCAATCACTTCGTTCGCGGCAACGGGGTCATCCTCGGAAATGTCACCTGTTACTGAGATCAAACGTATCCCATTTTCGCGCCGCACGGTTGAAAATCCACTTTTCAACTCGACGCTCACAATATCAGCCAATGGCACATATTCCCCCTGCGGTGAACGCAACTGCATGCGTTCAAGGAAATCTGCCGATAATTCGTCTTCTGGCAGTTCGACACGCAATTCTGCACTGCGCGTGCCCAAGGGGTATGTGGCCGCTTCAATCCCGTTTAGACGTCCACGCAACACCGCACCCAAACCATCAATGGTAAAGCCCAACACTTGGCCCTGCGGTGTCAGTTCTAGGATCATTTCCTCTTTGTCGTAGGACAAATCATCCTCAACCGCGGACACGATTGGGAAACGTGCAACAGCGGTTTTCAAATCTTCTGCTGCTGCTTTCAGAGTTTCAGCATCTTTTCCATAGAATTGAACATCTAATGAATCGCCTCCCGGACCGCCGCGCCAGCTGCGGAATGAAAATGTTTCCAACAGCGGATGGCGCTTTAACTGATCCTGTAGGTCCGCAACAAAGGCGTAACTGGAATAGGGGCGCAAATCCGCATCAATCAATTCAATGTTGATCCCACCCAACAGGTCTGTTGATTTATTTTCAACACCTGACAATCCGCGCCCTGTGTTGCCGCCAACCTGTGTTAGAACGTAATCAATCGGGCTGTCGCCGTGTTCCTTTTCATAGGATGCGGCAACTTCATCAACGCTTTCTTGCAATAACTTCATCATCGCCATGGTGTCTTCACGGCTGGCGGAATTCACCATCGCAAAATTGCCTGTGACCGAAGATTGTTCGGGAAAGTTGATAAAGCGCCATGATACCGCCCCACTCCAAATCATCACGATTTGCGAAATTAATAACGCGATGGCACCCGACAGCATGACGTAGCGCATCGTAATCACTAGACGGATGAAACGGCGGAAAATTGTATCGCGGAACCAGCGGAAGCCTTTGTTGAAATAATGGCTGGGCAGGTCATACCATTTCACACCGTCACCCACAGAAATCGAATGCGCCATGTGATTTGGAAGGATTAGGAAACATTCAACCAAGGACGCAATCAAAACTGCGATCACAGTGAACGGGATATCCGCGATCAAACTGCCGAAACGACCGCTGATTGCAGTGAGACCAAAGAAGGCGATGATTGTTGTTAATGAGGCTGCAAACACAGGCAGCGCCATTCGTTTTGCTGCGGTTTCGGCGGCCAACATCGGCGGCAACCCGCGACGCGCGCGGAAATCGGCATGTTCCCCCACAACAATGGCATCATCAACAATAATGCCCAGTGTTAGGATCAATGCAAACAGGGAAATCATGTTGAACGTAATGCCCGCCACATACATCAGCGCAATCGCCGTAAACATCGCGGTCGGAATACCCGCCGCGACCCAAAATGCCGTTTTGGCGTTTAGGAACAAAAACAACAACACAACCACCAACAACAGGCCCGTTGCACCATTTTTCAACAGCAGATTCAGACGTCCTGAAATGGCATCCGCCCGCGTGCGGATTAGTTCAATTGTTGTCCCCTGCGGCAAGGTGCGTTCCAGCTTCGCGGCCTCTTCTTCGACCACCTCTTGAATGGCAATCGCGTCTCCTGCAGCAGAGCGATCAACCCGCAAGGTGATCGCCTGATTGTCACCCACATAAAAACTGCGCAGCCTGTCGATCCCTTCATCGCGCAGCAAGGCAACGTCGCCGATGGTCAACTTTGATCCGTCCCCGTTTGAGCGCAGAACGATACCTGCGATATCCTCGGCAGAGCGTTTTTCAACGCCTGTGCGCACACGCATGTTAGACCCCAACACGTCCCCTGCTGGATCTGCGCTAACTTCTTCCGCGATGGCATTGGCGATCTGGCGCATTGTGATGTCTTCTGCAACCAATTTCGCGGTAGGGACTTCGATCACAACTTGTGGCGCAGCGATGCCTTGGATCGAGGTTTTCGTCACACCTGCGTTGAACAATCGCAGGGCAAATTCATCTGCGATCAGACCCAGTTGTGTCACACCAATGGGACCTGAAATCACGACTTCGGTCACCCGATCGCTCCAACTGCCACGTAAGATGACTGGGTCTTCTGCGTCATCTGGAAGTGTTGAAATCCCATCAAGTGCCGTTTCAACATCCGCATTTGCGCGGGACATATCCCAATCGGGATCAAACTCTAACGAAATGCGCGCACGCCCTTCGGTTGATCGGCTACTGGCACTGGACACACCCTCGACCGCCAATAAGGCAGGTTCAAGAACCTTTACAATGCCTTGATCCACGTCCTCTGCACCTGCGCCATTCCACGCAACCGAGATATTGATCGAGTCAACAACCACATCTGGGAAAAACTGTGCCCGCATTTTTGGAAGCGCCACGGCACCTGCCATAAGCAGCACGACCAACAATAGGTTCGCGAGCGTTTTGTGGCGGGTGAAATAAGAGAGGATGCCGCCTGCACTGTCGGGAAGATCGCGTACCATCAGCCGCCTCCTCTGCTCTCAAGTCGTTTCAATGTTTCCGCTTTAATTTCGCCGCTGCGCAGTTGTTTTAACAAGCGTTCTTTGGGTTTTGCAGGGATCCATTGATTGCCTTCGACCCGCTTGATCAGTTCTTCTTGTTTTTCCTTGGTCAGCTTGACCATTTTGGGCGCCTCGGGTTCCATCGAACCACCCTCGCGCAGGACTTTGACCTTGATGCCTTTGCCCAACAGGGGCGTTTGCTGCGTGACAATATCCCGCCCCGGCAAATCGCGTGATCGCACCAAAACGTTATTCCCCTGACGTCGCATCAGGGTAACGTTGATTGTTTCAAGCCGGTCGCCTTCGCCCACAGCCAGCACTTCGTTCTGTGCGTTCAACGCGGTCGCGGGAAGTTCAACAACGAAACGCAATGCTGGTTCTTCGACTTTCACTGATACGAAATCACCGGGTTTCAGACCAATCGCATTATCCAATTTCGCAAATAATACACGTCCTGTTTGACCGTCTGCCACCGATCCGCTGTCGCGCGATAGCACGGCCTTGGACGTCACAGATCCACCAATCGCATCCAAGGACACATCAGCAGGCGCCGCAATCAGGGTTCCATCCTCGTTCAAAAGGCGCGCATACTGTTGGGTAGATACACGAAATGCAACTTCAAGCGCGCCTGGGTCAATCAACTGACCGACACGCTCATTCGCACTGATCAAACCGCCTTGGACCAAACTCACACCGCTTAGAACACCTGCAAATTCCGCACGCATCACCGTGTCATTCAGATCGCGCAGCGCGTCTTTGTTCGCCAATTCGGCACGGGCCAGTCGTGTTTTCGCCTGATTAAATCGGGCATTTGATTGATCCAAACCACTGCGACGCGACAGAACAGATTGTTTTGCTGAAGATAGGGCAAGCTCTGCCGCCTCGACCGAGGCTGTGGTGCCTACACCCCGTTGTTGTAAATCTTGTTGACGCAACAACGCGGCACTGCGCAGGGCTTCTTGTTCGACCGCTGCTGCCAATTCATCTTTGGCCAATGCAATAGCACGCTCGGCCTCGACGATTTCCAATTTCGCATCACTTAAATCGGATTCGGTGCGCAAAAGCGCGGATTGTGCATCAGCATCATCAAGGCGTATCAATACTTCGCCCTGTTCCACGACACCACCTTCTGCGAAGTTTGGCGAAATCTCAACAATCTGGCCACCTGCCGCCATGCGTAAGTCCAGTGTTCGGCGGCTTTGAACCTCACCAAATGCGGTTAAATACGGTGTGACGGTTTGCGGCTCTGCGGAGCGCACGTTGACGGTAAATACACGTTCGCGGGCTTGGGGTACCCGCGCTTCACGCGATTGGACCTCTTTATAGGTTTCATATCCCAGATACCCCGCGTATCCCAAAAGACCCAAAGCCATGGACATCAGTACCAGCCCGATTAAAGCCTGACGAAGAAAACGCATAGATTTAGTCCTTTAGTGTAATCGTAGTTCGTACGCATGAAATAGGCGAAAAGATCAGTTTGTCACATGCACATAAATATTAAACGTTCCAAAATTTACTTTCGTCGCAAATGTTCATCCAACCGCGGCATTATTTCGACAAAGTTGCAGGGGCGATGACGAAAATCTAATTGTTTTTCCAAAATTTCGTCCCACGCATCACGACAGGCACCAGGTGATCCAGGTAGCGCAAATAGATATGTGCCCCCTGCCACGCCTGCAGTTGCGCGAGATTGAATGGCTGATGTGCCAATTTTTTGCATACTCACGATGGTGAACACTGTTCCGAATGCGTCGATTTCTTTTTCGTACACATCACGGTGCGCCTCAACGGTCACATCACGCCCCGTCAGGCCCGTGCCGCCCGTGGAAATCACCACATCGACATCTGGATTGGCGATCCAAGTGCGCAGTTGGTCCGCAATTTGATCGCGTTCATCCGCGATGATTTTGCGGTCAACCAATGCGTGCCCAGCGCGTTCCAGACGATCCACCAAGGTTTGACCAGATTTATCCTCATCCAATTGCCGCGTATCTGACACGGTTAAAACGGCGATGCGCGTTGCAATGAATTCTTTGCTTTCATCAATTCGTGACACGGGT
>JAAEZW010000127.1 GCA_018222665.1 Paracoccaceae bacterium | reverse complement strand
TTGTATTTCAAGTGCGCAATATTCCAGCGGCTTTGTATAAGGCGATGGGCGGTTTCGCGACAAATGGCGTCAACATGACAAAGCTTGAAAGCTATATGGTTGGCGGATCATTTACGGCGACCCAGTTTTACGCAGATATTGAGGGGCACCCTGACGATCCCAATGTAAAATTGGCGCTAGACGAACTCGCCTATTTTACGGATTCGATCAAAATATTGGGCGTATATCCTGCTAGTCCCCTACGCGGTTAGGCGGTAGGCATGTGCGAAATGAATTCCGCCAATTTACCAACACGGGATTTGAAGCGCTGATTAAACTTTGATCGTGCTAGCTTAATGGACTAAAATAACAAACGTGCAGCCAGCGTTTTGGGCTCGAGCACGGACTTTAAATCGGCAATTCCAACCTAGGGTATCTTAGTTCGGATTATTTTGCGAAATCTGCGACACGCGAACATTGCGTTTAATTGCAATACGTTCAAAAGTTTCGAAATTCGAAAGGCGCGCAAACACCTCAGCCTGCGGCAGTTTTAAATCTTCTTGCGCTGAAAACTTCATACTCGTCCCGTATCCCCAACTCTGAATACCCTAGTCCAAGCGATCTGCAAGCCAGTTTTTTATTAAAAAATGCGCAATTGATCCCGGACGCGCGGGGAAAAGAGTGTCGTTTGTACCCGCAAACACATCCATCATCTCAGATTTTGAAATCCAAAGTGCATCTTCGATTTCGTGCGGGTCGATTGTAATCTGCTTGGATGTGGCGTGTCCGTGGCACCCTATCATCAGTGAATTTGGAAATGCCCATGGTTGGCTGGCAAGATACGTCACAGGACCGACTTCCACATTCGTCTCTTCCAAAACTTCGCGGCGAACGGCGGCTTCAATCGTTTCACCTGGCTCTAAAAATCCAGCCAACAGAGAATACATTTTTTCGGGAAAATTTGGTGAACGCCCAAGCAACATATCATCCCCGTGAGTGATCAACATGATCACAACTGGATCGGTACGTGGAAAGTGTGATGCATTACAATTGTTACAGTTTCGCTGCCACCCCGACTGCGTCATTGCGCTGCGACCGCCACAGCGAGAACAGAATTTATGGCTTTGGTGCCATTGAAACAACGCCCTCGCTGTTGCAGCCAATTCACAATCTCGCGCACTTAGTGCATTCATGCATCCCCTTAACTCAAGAAACACATGCGACGCAGGTAAATCGGGATGACGCTGTTCAGTCGGATCAAAGAATCCAAGCGATTGCGCCTCTTGATCGGATGGCGGTTCCCAGTTGGAAATATCGGTTGCAAAAAGCATCGTTCCATCGTCGCGGCCCAAAAATATTTGCGGCGCGTCGGCGAGGATGGGGTGCATGCATGCAAGCATCGCAAGATTTGGGTTATCTTTATTCAGAACCAAAACTTTGCCACGCCAGATGACAATTGATTGTCCTTTTGAAATATCCGTTTCTATCAGATTGCCGCGAAGCTGTGCCGCGCGATCCAATCCAGATCCACCAAATGTAACTGTTTCTGCTAGTTTCATTTTTTTCCTATAAATCGTCGTCCAACCAGGCTTGCATGCAGAGTTAGCACAATCAACGCATTTTCGTAGACTTGCAATTATTTGGCCAAGCCTCTAAGTAGCCAATCGAGAGGTTGGCGCGGGCGAGCGCCTCGCCAACCCGGTCAGGTCCGGAAGGAAGCAGCCGTAACGAGCCCCGCTTGGGTCGTTGTCAGCCTCTCACCTTTACCCTCGTAATGCCCAATCTTTTTGACGACTGGTCTCAACCGCGCATGGTCGAACCGCGCGCAACCTGTTCATCGCGCTTTCGCCCTCTTCGCCTGCCTCGACCATCAGACGCAAAATGGCCATTCCTGTGCGACCACATCCACCCCGACAATGCACAATCACGCGACCGCCTGCGTTCAAAATGCGATGCAATGTTTGTGAAATTGGGACCCACAGGACATCACGATCCGCTGGTGCTGCCTGAAAATCATCAACTGGAAAATGCAGCCATTGGATATTTGCATTGCGTAGATCATCAGGAATATCCGCAGAACCCAATTTCTTCATCTCGGCCTGACCTGTCATGGATAGAACAGCATCGGGCTTCCATTGTAACCACGACGCCATTTCGGTGGCATAATCCCCCTTGGCCCCAGGCAGCGGCGACATCCCAATTATCCCCGACCCAAAAGACAATTCAGAAATCTCAAATTCGCTCATGTCCAACCTCACACATTGCTCTGGACGTTCTAACGATGGCAGCGTAGCTTAGACAAGAGCGAAATTCCGAGGTCCCATGTCTGACACCACCAACCAAAGCTATCAGGTTCTTGCGCGGAAATACCGACCAGAAACCTTTGCCGATTTGGTTGGTCAGGATGCAATGGTGCGCACCCTGAAAAACGCATTTGCCGCTGATCGCATTGCGCAGGCTTTTATTATGACGGGTATTCGCGGAACGGGTAAAACAACAACCGCGCGCATTATTGCCAAAGGCATGAATTGTATCGGCCCTGATGGACAAGGCAGCCCAACGACTGACCCCTGCGGCGTTTGCGAACATTGCAGTGCGATTATTGAAGGCCGCCATGTGGACGTTATGGAAATGGACGCTGCCAGCCGAACGGGTGTCGACGATATTCGCGAAATCATCGATAGTGTGCATTATCGCGCGGCCTCGGCCAGATACAAAATTTACATCATCGACGAAGTTCACATGTTGTCGACCAATGCGTTTAATGCGTTGCTAAAGACGCTTGAAGAACCACCTGCGCATGTGAAATTCATCTTTGCAACCACAGAAATTCGAAAAGTTCCTGTCACAGTCCTCTCACGATGTCAGCGCTTTGACCTACGTCGAATAGAGCCTGAAGTTATGATCGCATTGATGCGTAAAATCGCATCGGCAGAATCCGCCGAAATCACTGATGACGCATTGGCCCTGATCACGCGCGCTGCCGAAGGATCAGCGCGGGACGCGACATCCTTGTTAGATCAGGCAATCAGCCATGGTGCAGGCGAAACAACCGCTGATCAAGTGCGGGCAATGCTGGGGTTGGCCGATCGCGGTCGGGTTCTGGATTTATTCGAAGCAATCATGCGTGGTGATGCATCTGCCGCATTGGCCGAATTAGGGGCACAATACAGCGACGGCGCTGATCCAATGGCAATCATGCGCGATTTGGCGGAAATTACGCATTGGATTTCAGTTGTCAAAATCACACCTGATGCCGCCGACGATCCAACCGTTTCACCAGATGAACGCGCCCGCGGCGCAACATTGTCAGAACAATTGGCAATGCGCGTTCTGACACGCATGTGGCAAATGTTGCTAAAGGCATTGGACGAAGTTGCTCTGGCTCCAAATTCAATGATGGCTGCGGAAATGGCGATCATTCGACTAACGCATGTTGCTGACCTACCCTCGCCCGAAGAATTAGTCAAAAAACTAAAAAACTCTCTCCCGCCTCCAGTGCTACCATCAGGTGGGACATCAGGGGTCACCGCGGGAATAGTAACAAATGCGCAATCCAATACGGCGGTTACATCCGCGCCAAGGGGTGGACCAACAGCATCGCTAGGTTCCGCACAACCCGTAACAGAAACGGTATCCGCTCTTGCGCATTATGCGACGTTCGATGCAGTGGTTGATTTGGTACGATCACAACGGGATGTGAAATTACTGGTAGAAGTCGAATCTTGTATTCGGCTGGTGTCCTATCAACCTGGTCGCATCGAATTTACGCCAACAAGCGATGCTCCTTCTGATTTATCTCAACGACTCGGCGATGCGTTGCAACGTTGGACGGGGGCGCGTTGGGCGATCATCCTGTCAAATACAGGAACAGCAACCACAATTGCAGAAGATCGGACCGCAGCAGAAGACGCCATAAAAGCCGAGGCGCAACAGCATCCTTTGATGCAGGCCGCAATGGCAAGTTTTCCAAATGCCAAAATAATTGATATACGCACTGCGGCGGAAATCACGGCAGATGCAGAGTTAGATGCATTGCCAGAAGTAGAAGACGAATGGGACCCATTCGAAGAAAGTTAACGGAGTAAGACATGTTCAAAGGTCTAGGCGCCATGGGCGATATGGCAAAATTGATGAAAAACGCCCAGGAAATGCAGGGCAAAGTCGTGCAGATGCAAGAAGAAATGCACAACATTATGGTTGTGGGCGAAGCAGGCGCAGGACTGGTGAAAGCGACATGCACGGCCAAGGGTGATTTAAAAGGATTGGACATCGACCCTTCCATTTTCTCCAAAGATGACAAAGAAGTCGTTGAGGATTTGATTGTAGCTGCGGTGAAAGACGCCCAAGAAAAGGCCTCAAACCGTGAACGCGAAGAGATGCAAAAGCTTACGGAAAGCCTTGGGCTGCCTCCTGGGATGAACCTTCCGTTCTAAGGGCATGAGCGGCGCGAAAGATATTCATGATTTGATTGATCTTATGGCCAAGCTTCCGGGGCTTGGTCCGCGTTCAGCGCGTCGAACCGTTTTACATATGGTGCGCAAGAAAAATTACCTTCTTGCGCCCCTTGCTGACCTAATGCAACAAGTCGCGGCCTCGGCCCGTGAGTGCCTGAATTGCGGGAATATCGGAACCACAGACATTTGTGACATCTGCGATAGCGAGAAACGCGCCAACGGTGAAATCTGTGTCGTAGAAGATGTCGCTGATCTATGGGCGATGGAACGCGCAGGTGTATTCCATGGTCGCTACCATGTGCTGGGCGGAACATTGTCCGCACTCGATGCCATCGGCCCAGATGAATTACGCATTCCAAAACTAAGGGATCGCATTGCAAGCGAGAGCATTTCAGAAGTCATCTTGGCACTGAACACAACAATCGATGGTCAGACAACAGCGCATTATATTGCCGATGAGCTAGGAAGCGATGTGAACATCACGACCCTTGCCAAGGGTATCCCAATCGGTGGTGAACTTGACTACCTAGATGATGGAACAATTTCTGCTGCGCTGCGTGCACGCAAAGTATTCTAAAGACATAAAAAAACCCGGCACAGTGGCCGGGTTCATCCATTTATACGTCTGGCTGCTCGTCGCCATCATCACCCGGCAGATTGAAGAAGCTGTCCGCGTCAAGGTATTCATTGTCATCGCCTGCATCCTCAGAAGCTTCCGTCGGCTCATTTAATGAAAACGCCTCTAGCCCTTCGATTGCTGATGGGATTTTGGGCTCTGCAGGCATGTCAAGGGACTGCTCGGTGCTGACCAATTTGCGACGCTCGTCATCGGACATCACAGTGCCTTCTTCCGCTTTCTTGGCTGCTGCTTTTTGCACTACTAGATCCAATTCTGACTGCTTACACAAACCCAAGGCAACTGGATCAATCGGCGTGATATTCGCCATGTTCCAATGCGTCCGTTCGCGGATTGCCTGAATTGTTGGTTTGGTTGTACCGATCAGTTTTGAAATTTGCGCATCGCTCAGTTCTGGGTGGAATTTGACCAACCACAAAATAGATGCTGGACGATCCTGACGCTTTGACAATGGTGTATAACGTGGACCACGACGCTTTTCTTCACCCACGGCGGATGGGTTGAATTTAAGTTTCAACTTGTGCAGTGGATCTGCCTCGCCTTTGGTGATTTCAAGGGCTTCCAATTGGTTGTTGGCAATTGGATCAAAACCCTTGACACCAACAGCAACATCACCATCTGCAATGCCCTGCACCTCTAATTCGTGCATTTCGACGAAATCTGCGATCTGCTTGAACGTCAGTGTTGTGTTGTCAACCAGCCAAACGGCTGTTGCGCGTGCCATGATCGGTTTGGCCATAATGTCTCTCCTTCGCAAAATTTCCCCGTCACCTGCCAAGCAGGCAGCCTTTCGCAAGGCGGGTTTCCATTGTAGGGGAACTTCAGGTGTCTATAACTACTTTCATTCCGAAAGGAAAGAGCGAATGCGTAAACTGGCAATGATCCTGACTTTATTGATCCCAACTCAACTTTGGGCGGATGATTTTGACTTCTATGTCCTTTCGCTCAGTTGGTCCGCCAGTTTTTGTGACA
>JAAEZW010000126.1 GCA_018222665.1 Paracoccaceae bacterium | reverse complement strand
TTAATCGTATCGATGATCCCAAAAAACTCTCAGAGCATGGATTTGATGGGGATTTTTACTGGGACGTAAACTTTGACTTTATTATGGCGCCTGCAACATAAATACACAACAGAAGGAACTATAAATTTGATACCTGATGATGCAATCAAAACAATTTTTGAAAGTGGCAGATCACATCGTTATTATCTCGACCGCAAGGTTGACGAAATGCTTCTACAACGAATTTATGAATTAGCGATCTTAGCGCCTTCTGCATCTAATTTATGTCCATTAAGAGTGACTTTTGTGGTGAGCGAAAATCAAAAAGCGAAAGTTATCGAAGCTGCGGCGGAAGGTAATAAAGCAAAAATCAAATCTGCACCTGTAGTGGCTATAATAGCGCATGATGTGAAGTATTATGATTTGATAGAGAAGCTCTCACCTCATATGGATGGAAATGCATTTAGAAACAAAAGTGATGCTGAATTAACTCAAATAGCTATCGAGAATAGTTGGCTTCAGGCGGGGCTTCTGATAGCTGCTGTTCGCTCATTAGGTTTAGACAGCGGTGCAATGAGTGGATTTGATAAAAACGTGATCGACGATTACTTTTACAAGAACTCAAGTTGGCGCTCCAACTTTTTGTTAAACATCGGTTATGGAGATGAAACTGAACTGCATCCAAGAGGCCCTAGACCGAGTTTCGAAGAAGCCTGTCAGATACTTTAGGCTTAAGTTAGAATAAAACCTGTTAGTGCGAAAGCTCTGGAAATTAGCCAATGCCGCTGTTCTAACCGAGTGGCGGTCTTTGGTGATCTCATAGAAATAGCCATCAAATGAATACTAATGCTTGGGCTCGTTTGTCTGATAGCACCGCCATAGTAGTGGTTCTCCACTATCGCAAGCACAATAAAATTATTTCCCCTCTCAAAAATTAGGCTGCAGATTAACCATTGCATTGGGAATGTCGGCCACTAAATTTGAACCTAATGAAATTTGAGGGGCGACATAATGCGTATATTGTTCACGGGCGGCAGCGGTAAGGCAGGCAAACACTGCATCGATTACCTGTTGACGCAGGGTCATAAAATCCTAAACCTTGATCAAGTTGACTTAAACCACCCAGAGGTTTTGACCCGCTTTGCCGATATCACGGATGCGGGCCAGGTCTATGACGTGATGAGCAGCTATGCCCACTATGATGAGCTTGAGGCGGGGCAGGGCGTTCCAAAGTTTGATGCCGTCGTGCATTTCGCGGCGATACCGCGATTGTTGTTCAAAAGCGATAATGAATGTTATCGTGTGAATACCGTTGGTACCTACAATATCATCGATGCTGCTATCAAACTGGGTGTGAAAAAGGTGATTTTTGCATCCTCTGAAACGACCTATGGCATTTGTTTTGCCGATGGTGAGGTGAAACCAAACTACCTACCCATTGACGAAGAGCATCCGACAATTCCAGAGGATAGCTATGCGATGTCCAAGGTTGTAAATGAGGTGACCGCGCGGTCTTTTCATCAGCGTTCGGGCATCGATATCTATGGGCTGCGTATCAACAATGTGATCGAACCACATGAATACGCCGAAAACTTTCCCGCCTATTTTGCAGACCCCAAATTGCGGCTCAGAAATATCTTTTCCTACATTGATGCGCGTGATTTGGGACAAATGGTGCAAAAATGTTTGGAAACGAATGGATTGGGATACGAAGTATTCAATGTCTCCAACGATGATCATTCTGTGAATTGCGCGTCGGAGGAGTTGATCGAAACCTATTATAAGGGCGTCCCGATCAAGGGGAATGGGATCCCTCAAAGTTTCTATACGAATGCCAAGGCCAAACGGCTGTTGGGATATCAATCCGCGCATTCTTGGCGTGATTATGTTTCGCCGTAATTCTTTCGCGATAACAAGCTGAATAA
Source organism: Paracoccaceae bacterium (assembly GCA_018222665.1). Taxonomy (GTDB): domain Bacteria; phylum Pseudomonadota; class Alphaproteobacteria; order Rhodobacterales; family Rhodobacteraceae; genus HIMB11. The sequence goes on along the minus strand of JAAEZW010000126.1, from coordinate 4,161 downwards.
GCGCATGAATAAAGATCAATTACGAACCTGCGAGCTGTGCGATTTAAACGTTGAATTTGACGAACGGCCCAGCATGCCAGCGTTGGAGAATGTGACAGAAGCTGAACAGCGTGCGGGACTGCACCTTGCCGCCATTCACCGTATGCATTTGCGTGATATGCAGCGGTTGGTGCATGTCTTGGAACAGGTTGAACAAGGGGCTGTTTCGCCCGAGGTTTTTGCACAAGAAGTTTCCAACGTGGAATTGACCCACAACATGCACATGTTTGGAACCATGTGCGGGCGTGAATGTCAGGTTTTGACCTTTCATCATGACGCCGAAGAACACATGATTTTTCCTCAACTTGAACAGCAAAATATTCAGGCGTTAAGCCGTGTTGTAGCCCGTTTGAAACAGGAACACTTGATTGTGCACGAATTGATCACACGGTTGGAAACAGCTGCGCACGCCTTGGCTCAAAATCAAGATGAACACAACTTTGCCAGAACCAAAGCAACTTTTGTACAATTGCAAACTGCCGTAATCTCGCACTTTGGATACGAGGAAACAGAACTGCGAGAGGCATTGGGCAGGTTCGTTCCCGTTATGTAATTATGCCCAGTCTGAAGGACCCTATGACAAAGCCTGAATTGAATAAACGTGTTGCGATCATTGGCGCAGGGTTGATTGGGTGCAGTTGGGCTGCGCTGTTTATGAAACACGGATGGGATGTCACGATTTGGGATCGTAGTCCTGACGTTTATGAACATGTGTCTGACAAGATTGCGCGCGCCTTGGCAGATTTGGAAAATTTGCATGAACCTAAACCTGAAACGGGGTCTTTCACCCTGTGTGATGAACTGCACGTCGCGATTTCAGATGTGGCCTATGTGCAAGAAAATGTTTCAGAAAACCTGAACGTTAAACACGTGCTGTTGGCAGAACTTGATAAACATGTCGCCCCAACGGTTCCAATTGCCTCATCCACCACGGCCTATACATGGAGCGATCTGTTCAACGGGTGCATGCATAAGGACCGCTTTCTGATCGCGCATCCGTTCAATCCACCGCATTTGATCCCATTGGTGGAACTGTCGGGGCATTATGATCCCGTTTTGGCGCAGGCCACCAAAATATACGAAGGCTTGGGGCGCGTTGTGATTGCGTTGAAAAAAGAGGCGCCGGGTCACATTGCAAATAGATTGGCCGCAGCCCTGTGGCGAGAGGCGGTGCATCTGATGAAAGAGGGCGTGGCAGACGTACGTGACATCGACAATGCGTTGGTCCACGGTCCAGGCCTGCGGTGGGCAACAATTGGGCCCAGCCTTGCCTATCATTTGGGCGGCGGGGATGGTGGTATTTCGGCCTATTTTGAACACCTTGGGAAAAGTCAGGAAAAGCGTTGGGACACGCTTGGTACCCCGAAACTTGACGAGGCGACAGTGCAGATGTTGGTTGACATGATCGAACGTGAATATGGTGATCGATCCTCGGCTGAGTTGGCCAAAAAACGCGATGATGATTTAATTGGAATTCTTAAGGCGCGCCAAGAAAAGCCCTAATTTCCATTGCGCGCTTTGAACGACAGCATGCGCAGTCTATATCCTGCGTACACAAACACATTCCAAAGTAGGAGCCCCACATTGACGTCCCCAGATACTGAATATGCATCCCTCGCCACGTTTTATCGTGCCGCTTGGGATCAGTTGGGGCGGGGTGTTGCCGATGCAAAACATCCAGCGCGCACACCGACATTGGCGACGATCTCTGCGAATGGATTTCCCGCTCAACGTACCGTTGTTCTGCGCGCCGCTGACAGAGCGGCGGCAGAAGTTGAAATTCACACGGACACTCTGACGCCTAAGGTAGAAGAGTTGCGCGAAAACAATAAGGCGGCGCTGCACGTTTGGATCCGTAAATCTAAGCTGCAACTTCGCCTTGAGGTTTGTTTTGATATTTTGACGGGCTTGGATGTTGCTGACCGCTGGAATGCGGTGCCGCCTGCATCGCGTATATCCTACGGCACGCAACCCGTTCCGGGTCAACCGATTACGGGGCCGTTTGACTATGAAAAACCCACCGAACAGGCGCGATTTTCTGTACTGAAAGGCCATGTTCAGCAGATCGAAGTTTTGTACCTTGGAACCAAACATCAACGCGCGCTTTATAAACGCACTGATCATTGGTGTGGGCAGTGGATTTCACCTTAGTTTTGTGCCGAGCGCATGTCTTCAAATTCGGCTCGGGTTAGTGTCACTTGAACGCCCAATGACCCATCATCGCGCACAGGTGATTTGCGCAAGAACAATTCCGCTGCATGTACTTCGATATGTTCAAAGCAACAATGAAATATCAATGACATCAGATATTCCTGCGTTTCATATTTTTCTGCGGCGGCAATTTGTAAAATTTTGCGGATTAAGGGGTCATAATCAAACACACGGTCCATCTGATCGGCGTCAATCACGACCCATGATTTATCTAGATAAAGGACGATATCCAAAACATGCGCATCTGGGACAATGTCATCCGTTTCATAGGTCCCAATGCTACAGGGTAGCGTCAGATCGTTCAATCGAATTTGCGCATGTTTTGTCATGTGTTTACCGCCCACGAACTGGCAAGTTTCTTCTTAGGATCGAAAAATGGTTTTTCGCACACCACGGCATTGCGTATGTCCGCCTTGGTGTCGATGACCAGCGCTGTGCCGATGTCGGTGTGTGATGTGGAAACCATGGCAAGGGCGATGTTTTTCAGCAGCCTTGGGGAATAAACGGCGGATGTTACCTTGCCGACAATCTGATCCCCTGCACGGATCTGCCAAAATGTTGTATTTGGTCCTGTCAGTGGCGCGCCATCAAATTCAATTCCGACCAATTGACGCGAAACACCTGTTTGATGAATTTTTTTCAGCGCGTCTTTCCCAACGAAATCCGCGTCCATTTCCAAATCAACCAAACGCCCCAATCCCACCTCATAGGGGTTTGTGTTGATATCTGCATCCGCGTGATAGGAGAGCATCGCACCTTCGATGCGGCGGATTGAGGATGTGTGCCCGGGTTTCAGGCCGTGCGCCTGCCCCGCGGCCATAATTTTTTCCCACAATTCATCCCCCTTTGACCCATCGCGCAGGTAAATTTCGTACCCCAATTCACTGGACCACCCGGTGCGCGACACAACCAATGGAATGCCATCCAGATCCAATTCGCGCAGCCAGTAATATTTCAATGACAAAATTTCATCACCGAACAACTCTTGCATAATTAGTCCCGATTTCGGGCCCTGCAGCTGTAGAGGCGATACATCAGGTTCGTTGATTTGAACGTCCAACCCCGAATTTACGGCCACCCCTTGGGCCCAGAACAGAACATCACTGTCTGCCAATGAAATCCAGAAATGATTTTCCGCCAATCGCAGCAAAATTGGATCGTTTAAAATGCCCCCCGCCGCATTTGTGATCAACACATATTTGCATTGGCCAACCTGCATGTTCGACAGATTGCGTGGGGTCAGCATTTGTACAAATTTGGCGGCGTCTGATCCTGTGATTTCCACCTGACGTTCCACTGCGACATCGCACAAAATGGCATCATTCACCAGATTCCAGAAATTCTGTTCGGGATTACCAAAATCACGTGGGATGTACATGTGGTTGTAGACGGAAAAATCCCGTGCGCCCCAACGGACTGTCGCGTCGAAGTAGGGTGATTTGCGAATTTGTGTGCCAAAGCCAAAATTTGATGTGGTGCTCATATTGGTGAAAATCCATCTGCGTTTCGTTGTCTGTGCATGTAGCTCCTAATCACAGAAATAGAAGCGTTGAAAATAGAAAATCATGACCTGTTATTGTTTGTCCCAATTCGACACCTAAAACTATGGGATGCATAAACCATCACCAACGCCATATGATCGACTAATCGCGCTAATCATCGGGAATTTTTCGGCCCCACGCGGGGGGCGGCGCATTATGGTTGCCTTGCTTTATGGTTGTCTGTGTCATGCGATCTTTGCGGTGGCTGTGATTGCGATGATCGTGGTTATGTACACGGGCATGACGGTATCTTTGGGGCGTGTCCCTGCGCCGTGGTCATGGGCGGCGAATTTATTGTTGGTTCTGCAATTTCCGTTGGGGCATTCATTGCTGCTCTCTAAAACGGGGGGCAGAATAATATCCTTGTTTG
>JAAEZW010000125.1 GCA_018222665.1 Paracoccaceae bacterium | reverse complement strand
GGGCGGTGCACCTGTGCATCCAACCTCTTCATCGAAGCTCAGGGCCAATTGCAATGGGCGGCTTAGTGGGCGCGTTTTGCCCTCGACCATGGCCCAGATTGAAAGGGCATCAAACCCCTTCATGTCACAACTGCCCCGTCCATAAAGCAGCCCGTCCTTTTCAACCAAAGTGTAGGGGTCGGTGGTCCAGGGTTGGCCTTCTGTCGGGACAACGTCGGTGTGACCCGATAAAACAATTCCACCTTCGATTTCGGGGCCAACATGCGCCATGATCGCGGCCTTTTCCCCGCTTTCGTGATAATAGCGATGGCAGTCTATGCCATGACTGCCCAAATACTCCTCGACCCAATCGACAAGGGGCAAGTTGGTGTCGCGACTGACTGTTGGAAACGCGACCAATTTTTCCAAAATTTCAATTGGCGTAAGTTTTGTGGCCATATTAATATCCGCTATCCGTTTTTAAAACCAAATGCCCCAGATCAACTTCGTCATAAAAAGAAGGTTCGGGAACGAATCCAGTCTTATGTATAGGTGACGGGATTGGTTTGAAATTCAAGTCACGCTCAGATTTACGATTTGATGGATCGGCAATTGGAACCGCTTTCATCAATGCCTGTGTGTAGGGATGTTGAGGGTTTTCGAATACTTGCTGGCGTGATCCGATTTCAACGATACGGCCTAAATACATCACGCCGACACGGTGGCTCACACGTTCAACCACGGCCATGTCGTGGCTGATAAACAGGAAGGACAGGCCCAGATCGGCCTGCAACTCCATCATAAGGTTCAACACCTGCGCCTGCACAGACACATCAAGTGCCGAGACAGCCTCATCCGCGATAATCAATTTCGGATTAAGCGCCAGCGCACGGGCAATGGCCACACGTTGACGTTGTCCGCCTGACAATTCATGCGGATAGCGGCGCAGGAATGAACGGGGCAGGTGGACCCGATCAAACAGCATTTCAACTCGGTCTGTGATTTCTGATTTGGATCGTGTGCCAAAGTTAAGCAACGGTTCGGCCACCTGATCCATTAATTGCATCTGCGGATTAAGCGAAGCAAAGGGGTCTTGGAAAATCATTTGCATGTCTTGGCGGGCATTACGTAACGCCTCGCCTTCCAGCGCAAGGATATCTGTGCCATCGAGCAAAATTTCACCAGAGCGCGGTTCAACCAAACGCAGGATTGAGCGCCCCGCCGATGATTTTCCGCACCCTGATTCACCAACCAGTGATAGTGTTTGACCACGGCATAGATCAAACGACACATCCTCAACCGCGTGCACCTGCGCAACGGTGCGGCGCAATAAACCACCCTTGACGTCAAAACGTGTCGTCAAGTTTTTCACGCTTAGCAAAACGTCGTCTGTCCCTTGGATGGGGGTGATGTCATTTTGCTCTTGGCCCAATAATTTCATGGGTTCAGGCAGCGCTTTGCCACGCATTTCACCAAGTTTTGGAACCGCTGCCAAGAGTGCCTTAGTGTAATCATGCTGGGGGTTTGCGAAAATCTCTTGGACGGGGCCTTCTTCAACTTTGTTGCCGCGAAACATTACGACAACGCGATCCGCCAATTGTGCAACAACTGCCATGTCATGGGTGATGAACATCACGGCCGTCCCTGTTTCGCGTTTCAAACGATCGATCAGGGCCAAAATTTCGGCCTGAATTGTGACATCCAATGCGGTTGTCGGTTCATCTGCGATCAGCAGGCGGGGCTCACAGGCAAGCGCCATAGCAATCACCACGCGTTGGCGCATACCGCCAGAGAGTTCATGTGGATATTGTTTTAATCGCCGTTCCGCTTCGGGGATGCGGACCTGTTTCAACAATTCCAGTGCGCGTGCATCCGCCTGAGTTTGCGACAATCCTTTGTGCAGTTTCAGGCCCTCAGTCAGCTGGCGACCCACGGTGAACACAGGGTTTAGGGCGGTCATTGGTTCCTGAAAAATCATACCAATTTCATTACCGCGCACGCTGCGCATCATGGATTGATTCCCTTTCGCCAGGTCCATTTTAGCGCCTTGTTTTCGGTCAAACAAAAGCGTCCCACCCGCGATTTCACCGCCACCAAATTCAACCAAACGCATTAGTGATAGCGAAGATACGGATTTGCCTGACCCAGATTCACCCACAATACAGACCGTTTCTCCAGCGTTGATATCAAAAGAAACATCTTCCACACCCACGACGGGGCCGTCCTTGGTTTGAAACTCAACCCGCAAGTTTTTGATCGATGCTATGGGGGTGTCCAACATGTTCATTCTCCACTCATTAAAGTCAGGCTAGTGCATGATTTCGACCTATGTCAAATGTAAGCACAACAAAAATTAGATGCCTCTACTGCGGTTTTGTATCGTTTGGCGCGTAAAGAATTATGTTGATTTTAACTGAATGTAAGTGTTGCATGAAATTACACGCGCATACTTTATCGGCAATCGTGCCCCAAAAGGATAGCGTTGTGACTAAGACAGAGACTTAAAGTCCTACTAGGGAGAAACTAATGTTTACGAAAACCTTGCTTATGGGCGCGGCTGCATCTTTTGCAATCGCTTCCTCAGTTGCTGCGGAACGTGGCAGCGATGGCAACGTCAGCATCATTTACTGGCAAGCGCCATCGATTTTAAACCCATTCCTGTCGGGTGGTACAAAAGACGTCGAGTCTGCATCACTTATTGTTGAACCTCTAGCGCGGTACGATCAAAATGGCGAAATGGTTCCATTTTTGGCTGTTGAAATTCCAACTGTAGAAAATGGTGGTGTCTCAGCAGATTTGACATCGATTACGTGGAAAATTGCGCCTGGTATTAAGTGGTCTGATGGGACCGCATTCACGGCGGCTGATGTGAAATTTACTGCTGATTATTGCATGCATCCTGAAGGTGGTTGTGCGCAGCTGACGAAGTTTGATGGTGTTTCTAGCGTGGAAGCACTGGATGATATGACCGTAAAGGTGACGTTTGAAAACCCAATGCCTTTCCCGTACGGCCCCTTTGTTGGCGGCGAAAGTCCAATTATCCAAAAGGCGCAGTTTGAGAATTGTATGGGTGCCAAGGCACCTGAATGTACCGCCGAAAACTTTGGTCCAATCGGGACTGGTCCGTTTGTAGTAACTGATTTCCGTCCAAATGACGTGATCCAGATGGTTGCAAACGACAATTACCGTGATCCTGCAAAGCCAGCCTTCGCATCCTTAACATTCAAAGGTGGCGGTGACGCAACTGCAGCTGGCCGTGCGGTTATGGAAACAGGCGAATTCGATTACGCATGGAACTTGCAGCTTGCACCTGACGTGATTGCGCGTATGGAACAGGGTGGCAAAGGGACACCTGTTGCGGGCTTTGGCCCATTGGTTGAACGCATCATGCTAAACCAAACAAACCCATCGCCAGATTTAGATGCGAATACACGGTCAACGGCGGCGGCACCTCATCCGTTCTTAAAGGACCCAGCCGTGTATAAGGCGATGTCATTGGCGATTGATCGCCCATTGCTGGTTGAAATCGGATATGGCAAAGCAGGTAAGGTAACTTGTAACTGGATTCCTGCGCCTGCAGCTTTTAATTCTGAAGCACTAAGTTGCGACACACAAGACATCGCTGGTGCGAACGCAATGTTGGATGCAGCAGGTTATAAAGATACTAATGGTGATGGTGTGCGTGAAACGCCGGATGGTATGCCGTTAAAGCTTCTTTATCAAACTTCTACGAACGCGGTGCGTCAGGACTTCCAGGCGCTGATCAAACAGTGGTGGAGTGAAATAGGTATCGACGCAGAATTAAGAAACCTATCTGCATCCGTCTTCTTCGGTGGTGACCCAGGATCACCAGATACTTACCAAAAGTTTTACGCAGACGTTGAAATGTATGCGAACACATTCAATGGGACTGACCCACAAGCCTATCTAGGTAACATGGTCTGTGATAAAGCACCGCGACCTGACACACAGTGGCAGGGTGAAAACATTTCGCGTTGGTGTGATCCCGCGTACGACGAATTATATGCGAAACTTGCTACAACTGCAGGTATCGAAGCGCGCGCTGAAATTGGTCGCAAGCTAAACGATATGGCAGTCACTGGGGGTGCAATGATCCCATTAGTACACCGTGGGCGGTTATCTGCGCACGCAAATTCGTTGGGCGGTGTCGTTCTCAATGTTTGGGACAGTGAACTTTGGAATGTCGCAGATTGGTATCGCATCAAATAAACCTAATTCCTAAAATATTGGATCCGCGCATGAAAGTGCGCGGATCTTTTTAAAAAGAAATCTGCAAACTGAGGAATTAAATGCTGCAATTCACTGTCCGTCGGAGCATGTTGGCCGTTCCGACGCTTTTGTTTATCAGTTTGGTGATTTTTCTTTTGCTAGAATTGGCACCGGGCGATCCGATGGCGCAGGTTCCGCTCACCGTTCCACAAGAAGTGAAGGAAAAAATGCGCCTCGCGCTTGGATTGGGCGAACCCGTTCATGTCCGTTTTTGGAAATGGATTGTGCAATTTTTCTGGATCGAACCACAGGTCTTGATGGACCATATTTTCGGAACAACATTTTCTGAGGGCAAACTGCGTGTAGTCTCTTGGCAAACCCGCAGCCCCGTGATGGAAATCGTAATTCAACGTATTCCACAGACCCTTTGGGTGGTCGGCGTCGCCTACATCGTGGGCATTCTTATTGCGATCCCAATCGGTATCTATTCGGCCTATCGCCAGTATTCTGTATTTGATCAGGCGGGGACATTTATTTCGATGGTGGGCTATTCCGTACCGCCGTTTTTTTCTGGAGTATTGGTCATTGTAATTTTTTCGGTGAACCTTGGGTGGTTCCCATCGATTTATGACACCACGCATGTGGTCAACGATTGGGCGAGCTTCAAGGTGCAGCTTAATCAAATGATCATGCCAGTGATGGTTTTGGCCCTTCAAATTACAGCTCAGATCAGCCGTTTCATGCGTGCCTCCATGTTGGACAATTTGAATCAAGATTATGTGCGCACTGCCCGTGCCAAGGGGTTGGGAGAACGAGTGGTTGTTATGGTGCATGTCCTGCGCAATTCGATGATCCCTGTTGTAACCGTGATTGCATTGGGCATTCCATCCATTTTTGGCGGTGCCATTATTACCGAGCAGGTGTTCAAGGTGAATGGCATTGGTCAACTTTTGATTGGTGCTATTCAGGCAAATGATTTGCCGATGGTGCAAACGCTGACGTTTATCTTTGCTTTCCTGATTGTCTTTTTTAACCTGATTGCCGACATCCTTTACGGCATTCTTGACCCAAGGATCCGCTATGACTGATCTATCTGATGCAAAGCTTATCAAACCACCGCGCAGCCAGTGGAGCGATGTTTGGGATCAATTCAAATCGCACAAGGGCGCGATGGCAGGGGCCTTTGTGTTTATTACGATTGTTGCAGTTGTTTTCCTTGGGCCATTTTTTTGGACGATTGAGGCGACGCATATTGATATTCGCGCCCGGAATCAGGGACCTAGTTGGGCACATCCCTTTGGCACCGATCAGTTGGGGCGCGATGCCTTTGCCCGCATGATGGCAGGGGGACAGACCTCAATTTCGGTCGGATTGGCGGCAATGGGTCTGTCATTAGTTTTGGGAACATTTGTCGGCGTCTTGGCAGGTTTTTTCCGCTTTTTGGACGGTCCCTTGATGCGTCTAACGGATCTGTTTTTGGCGCTGCCAATTTTGCCATTGCTTTTGGTGATGATGCTATTGTTCCGCGAACCCTTAAACGGGGCGTTTGGGCCTGAAACGGGTATTTTCATTCTGATCGTTACGGCGATCGGGATCACCAGTTGGATGCCAACGGCGCGGATTGTGCGCGGCGATGTTTTGGCATTGAAGGAACGTGAATTTGTCCTTTCTGCACGGTCGATTGGCACGAAAAATTCGCGGATCATCACGCGCCATATTTTACCGAATGTTTTGTCACCGATCATGGTGTCTGCGACCTTGGGCATTGCAAACGCGATTATCACGGAAAGTGCGCTGTCCTTCCTTGGGCTGGGGTTTCCACCTGATTTCCCGACATGGGGCCGATTGTTATTTGATGCGACGGATTACCTACAGCAATATCCAGAGCGCGTGTTTTGGCCCGGTATGGCGA
>JAAEZW010000124.1 GCA_018222665.1 Paracoccaceae bacterium | reverse complement strand
ACCAATCCTGCCAATTGGATCGGCGGTATTTGCGCTGACGGCGCTTAACGCCTATCGCCCGCGTCGTTGGCGGGGTGCATTGATCCCCAAGGCATCGCATGTGGATTTTGAGGTGATCGACCCCAAAAAACGCCCCGTGATGGCCGATGCCGATAGCCGATCCTTCGCCAATGTCGCGCGGGTCAGTGTGAAATCAGAAACCGACGTTGTGCACAGATTGCTGTTTGATCCAGGGCACGGTTTGGACGAACGCCTAATCCGCGAGCAGTTTGTTTAAACGTATGAATGCGGTCCGTTGAATCATAAACAAAAAAACCGCCCCTGTAGGGCGGTTTTTAAAATTCAATGTGATGTTATGCCTATTTCGCATAGCCAATCGTTTGCAGTGACTCTTTGATTTCATCCAAGATGGCTGGATCATCAATGGTTGCGGGCATTTTGAAGTCTTGGTTATCGGCGATTTTCACCATGGTTGCGCGCAGGATTTTACCCGAACGGGTTTTGGGCAAACGCTGCACCACAACGGCCAGTTTAAAGGCCGCAACTGGACCGATTTGATCGCGCATCATTTTCACGCATTCTGCGATGATCTCTTCATGTGGGCGGTTCACACCCGTTGTTAGGCATAGGAAGCCAACAGGCAGTTGGCCTTTCAACGTATCGCTTACCCCGATGACGGCGCATTCTGCGACATCTGGGTGGTTTGCCAGAACCTCTTCCATCGCGCCTGTGGACAGGCGGTGACCCGCAACGTTAATTACGTCATCGGTACGCGACATGATGTAAAGGTATCCATCCTCATCAATCATGCCCGCATCGCCCGTTTCGTAATATCCCTCAAACGTGGTCAGATAGGATTTTTTGAAACGTGCCTCTGCATTCCATAGGGTTGGTAATGTACCAGGGGGCAGGGGCAGTTTGATCGCAATTGCGCCCAATTCCCCTGCGGGCATTGGGTTGCCGCCCTCATCCAGAACCTGAACATCATAGCCTGGCATCGCAACCGAGGGTGAGCCGACCTTGATCGGCAACTCTTCGATCCCCAATGGGTTTGCGGCAACGGCATAACCCGTTTCAGTTTGCCACCAGTGATCCACAACAGGTACGCCCAACAAATCCCGCGCCCAGTTGATGGTGTCAGGGTCCGCACGTTCGCCCGCCAAATAAAGCGCGCGCAATCCGCTTAGATCATATTTTTTGGCAAATTTGCCCTTGGGGTCGTCCCGTTTGATCGCGCGGAACGCAGTGGGTGCCGTAAAGAAGGAACGCACGTTATGTTCGCTGATCACGCGCCAGAACGTGCCTGCATCAGGCGTGCCAACGGGTTTTCCCTCGAACACGATTGTGGTGTTACCATGGATGAGTGGTGCATAACAGATATAGGAATGGCCCACGACCCAACCCACATCCGAGGCGGCCCAAAACACATCGCCTGGATCGACATTATAGACGTTTTTCATGGTCCAGTTTAGGGCAACCAAATGTCCGCCCGTTGGGCGCACAACGCCCTTGGGTGCGCCTGTCGTGCCAGAAGTATAGAGGATATAGGCAGGGTGATCGCCACGAACGGGAACACATGGCGCGGGTTCAACGCTGTCTTGTACCGCGTTCCAATCATAATCACGCCCTTCGATCATATCGGCCACGCACTCTTCGCGTTGGAACATGAACACGACGTCGGGTTTATGCTCTGCAATCTCAATCGCGCCGTCGATCAGGGGTTTATAGGCCACGGTGCGACCAGGCTCCAAACCGCAGGACGCGGCAAGAATCGCCTTGGGTGTTGCATCGTCGATGCGCACGGCCAATTCGTTTGCGGCAAAACCGCCGAACACAACCGAATGGATTGCGCCAATGCGTGCGCAGGCCAACATCGCAACCAAGGCTTCTGTGATCATGGGCATGTAGATGATCACGCGGTCACCTGTGGTAATACCCTTTGATTGCATCGCACCGGCAAGGCGCGCGACCTTGTCCAGCATTTCGCTATAGGTGGTTTTGCTTTGGCGTCCTGTGATCGGGCTGTCGTAGATGACAGCCACCTGATCCCCGCGGCCATTTTCAACATGACGGTCCAGCGCGTTGTAGCATGTGTTCACCACACCATCGGTAAACCATTCATAAAGAGGAGCGTTTTCTGCGTTAAGCGCTGCAGATGGAAATTCATCCCAGTCGATTGCGCGTGCCGCTTCCAACCAAAATGCTTCTGGATCGTCTTTCCAGCTTTGATAAAGTGCGTGATAACCCATGCCACTCTCCTTCAGATCTTAAAAGTTGACTGGGTTAAAGCGATTATTTCCCAAAGGAGCAAGCAAAGAATATGCGAAGTTCTGCCACTGTTTGCGCTAAAGTCGCGGTGGTTGGAGCCTAATGACTATAATAGGCAACACAATTTCGTCCCGCGCGTTTCGCATGATAGAGGGCCTGATCCGCCTCTTTCAGCAGCTGGTCATAATTTTCCAAGTCACTTTCAAACAGTTCAGCTGTGTCAAAACGGCTGATCCCGATTCTGATTGTAATGGCGATTGGGGTTGCATCAGTTGTGATTTCGCTGACCTTGCGCCGCAACCGCTGTGCCAATGTATTGGCGTCTTTGGGTGAAATATTCGGTAGGATCACCACGAATTCTTCGCCCCCAAAACGCGCAACCAAATCCGAGGCACGGATTGCGGATTTTAACGTACGTGCCACCGAACAGATAACTTGATCCCCAACAAAATGCCCATGGGCGTCATTTATAAATTTGAAGTGATCAATATCCACCATTAACGCGGTAACACTGCCCCCATTGGAACGCGCATCCTCTAACAACAGATTGATATGCGATTGTGCGTAACGGCGATTGTAAAGTCCTGTCAGGGGATCAGTGACCGCCGCATTTAATCCAATGATCGAGCTTTCGCGCAAAATCGCATTGGTGCGCAGATGGTCCTGATGGATCTGGATGCGATGCGTCAATTCGGGATTGGATATATCTGTTCCAACAATATCGTCCGCACCGCAGTCCAGCGCATCACGAATATGTTCCAAAATATCGGGATCGGCGTGTAAAATCAGGCTGGCATAGCGCGTCGCGGCGTGGGCGCGCAGGTCAATCAATAGGGGGATGACACGACGTGGTGCGTCGCGATCGACATCAATGATCAGGCATTTTAAAGCCTGCTGTTCCCCAAGGGCGCCAAGATCGTCAAAGACCACGCTTTGAACCGCAAAATTAGGAAGCGCCACGGCGGGCGGTATCCTGCCCGTCATTTGCAGGACATGTATCATTTTTTTGCGGCAAATGTGCTGCTAGCCTCTGCAAAGCCTAATGCGCGGGTGGTGCCCGAACGCAGGGCAACTTCGCGGGCTGCAGTGGCGCGGCGCATTGCAGAGCGCAACCGCGATAAGATTTCGCGCAAATCGCAGGTGGCCTCGACAACATCTGCCGCACCCGCGCGAAAATAATCGGCCCGATCATGGACCGCGTTTGATGCACACAAAATCAAGATGGGACAGTTCGCATCATGCAGCTGCGTACGGATCGTGTTCAGCGTGTCAGGGGCGTGTGTTGATAATAAAACGCCCTCAACCCCGCTGTAATCCGTTGTTTCGATTTCCTTGGCGGATATGCAAGAATACAAACTGTTTTGGATGGCTTGGCATAACGCGCTGCGCCGATGGGCATTTGGATCAATGATCAAAATTTTGCCCGACATGGAAAATCCTATCGCTATCGTTTGAAACTTGTGACAAATTTTAACGAATTGAGTTAACAAATCCTTTCACAGGGCGCGGAAATCCGATCATGACACCCCATGCTGCTGAAACTTTTGCATTAAATGTTCTGACTTGGTTGGTTGGGGACGAAGATTTACTGCCCATCTTTATGAATTCCACGGGAACCGATGGGGACGCCCTGCGCGAAAATGCGGGATCACCTGAATTTTTGGGGGCCGTTTTGGATTTTCTTCTTATGGATGATGCATGGGTTTTGCGCTGCTGCGAAGAAACAGGGCTTGATCCCAATTTGATGATGGCCGCGCGTGCGGCGCTGCCGGGCGGTCAACAAATGCACTGGACTTGAATGCGTTTATCAGGTTTGTGAACTGGGTAAGACGATATGTAGATTGGAACGGTGATGATACGCGGATTGGTGTTTGACAAAGATGGAACGCTCTTTGATTTCAAAACAACATGGAATGCTTGGTCCGCTGGTTTGATCCGTCGCTTTTCCAATGGCGATCCCGACCGAGAAGCGGCGCTGGCCGCGGCGGCGCATTTTGATTTGGCGCGGCAAAGTTTCTTGCCCAGCAGTCCGATTATTGCAGGAACAAATCGCGAAGCGGCCGAAATTTTCGCAAGCGTTGTGACCGAACACAGCGTTGAAGAGTTGGAAGATATTCTGATGAATGCAACCCTAGATGCCCCGCAGGCAGAGGTTGTTCCATTGGCTGATTACTTTGCGGATTTGCGTGCACGTGGTTTCAAAACGGGTGTCGTTACAAATGATACTGAGGCGGGCGCGATGTCCCACCTGCGTCAGGCGCGCGCCACGAAACATTTGGATTTTATCGCAGGATTTGACAGCGGATATGGTGCGAAACCCGCCCCTGATCCCCTTGTTGCGTTTGCAACGCGCGTGGGCCTTGCACCTGCTGAGGTCGCGATGGTTGGGGATAGTACGCATGATTTGGTCTCGGCAAAACGGGCGGGGATGTATCGTATTGGTGTGTTGACGGGAATGGCGGATTACGATGACCTTGCGCCCTACGCCGACGTTGTTCTACCCCACATCGGTCATATCCTTGGGCATTTGCAGAATATTCAAAATGACTAGGCAAAACCGACGGATCACGTCGTAAATCGACAGGAAGAAGTATCCTGTGACCGCGATCTTTGTGAAAAAGAATGTGGAGAGACCGATGTCAGAACCCCAAGCACGCCGCCGTCGCGGTGGTGGTCGTTCAGGAAATGCACAACGTCGCGGGACAACAGCGATTGATCAAATGCCATGGCGGATGATCGAAAATGTGGATTGCCCGACAGAACCGCTGAACGAAGAGGGTGTGCAGGCCATCCACAACGGCGCGATGCACATTTTGGAAAACATCGGTATTGAAATCCTGAATGACGAAGCCCGCCAAATTTTTGCCGATGCGGGATGTATTGTGAATGGCGAAAACGTTCGCTTTGGGCGCGACTTTATCATGGAAATGGTTGCGAAAGCCCCCAGTCAGTTTGACATGGTGCCACGTAATCCTGATCGCACGGTCACCATCGGCGGGAATACATTGACCTTTGTCAACGTGTCATCGCCCCCCAACTACTATGATATTGAGTTGGGGAAAAAGGTGTCTGGCACACGTGAACAGTGTCAAAACCTGATCAAGCTTAGCCAATATTTCAACTGTATTCATATGGTTGGTGGTTATCCTGTTGAACCCGTTGATGTGCATGCCAGCGTGCGGCATTTGGATGTGCTTTACGACAAACTGACCCTGACGGATAAGGTTGCGCATGCCTATTCATTAGGGAAAGAGCGCGTCGAAGATGTAATGGAAATGGTGCGTATCGCAGGCGGTTTGACCCATGAAGAGTTTGAGGCGCAGCCGCGGATGTACACCAACATCAATTCGACATCGCCGCTGAAACACGACATTCCGATGTTGGATGGTTGGATGCGACTGGCACGGCGCAATCAAGGCTTGGTAGTAACCCCCTTTACACTGGCGGGTGCCATGGCGCCTGTCACAATGGCGGGCGCAGTTGCCCAATCCTTAGCCGAGGGGTTGGTTGCCGTGGCCTTGGCGCAATGGATACGTCCCGGTGCGGCCTGTGTGATTGGAACATTTACATCAAATGTGGACATGAAATCTGGTGCACCCGCCTTTGGCACACCCGAATACATGCGGGCCACGCAAATGACAGGGCAGTTGGCGCGGTTTTACGGATTGCCGATGCGATCCTCGGGCGTGTGTGCGGCCAATGTGCCCGACGGACAGGCGATGTGGGAAACATCCAATTCCCTATGGGCCGCCGTGCAATCAGGTACAAATATGGTCTATCATGCCGCAGGCTGGCTTGAGGGAGGTTTGATCGCATCCCCCGAAAAATTCATCATGGATTGCGAGTTGTTGCAGCATATCCAGCGTTACATGGAACCCGCAACCTATGCCACAACACCCGAT
>JAAEZW010000123.1 GCA_018222665.1 Paracoccaceae bacterium | reverse complement strand
ATGATATCCTTTCCATTCAAACATCCGCGGACCTTGGTGTGGTCGAAGGGAAAATTACCCGGGCCTATTTACAATATGCACAGATGGTCCAATTCGGTGTTGTCCGTCCTGGCGCAGTTGATGAAGAGATCAAACGCAAGCGCGCCGAAATTGATCAACGGTCCTATCTGACAAATCTTGTAGCCTCGGATGCGCAGGCGTTTTTTCAACGCATCTATCCGCAAAACCGAGAGTACGCGCGTCTGTTACAAGAGAAAGAGCGTTTGTTTGGGATCATCGCCCGTGGCGGCTGGGGTGCGCCTGTGACTGCCGGCAAACTGCAACCCGGGGATCGCGGGCAACACGTTGTGTCATTACGCAATCGTTTGATTGCGATGGGATACCTTAAGAGAACGTTAACAGATAAATTTGACGCGGACATTCAACGCGCGGTTCAAGCGTTTCAATTGGATCACGGTATGACGGGCGATGGCATCGTTGGCGATGGCACGCGTGCAGAGCTAAATAAATCGCCAGAGGATCGTTTGGCCGCGATCTTGGTTGCGATGGAACGCGAACGCTGGACCAATTTTGAGCGCGGCAAGCGTCACGTTTTGGTAAACTTGGCCGATTTTTCTGCGAAAATCATAACCAACGGACGCATTGAATTTCAAACACGCTCGGTCGTGGGAACCAATAAGGACGATCAACGCTCGCCCGAGTTTTCGGATGAAATGGAACACATGGTCATTAACCCCACATGGAATGTGCCGCGTTCAATCGCAGTAAAAGAATATCTGCCCGCCTTCCAAAAAGATCCAAACGCACATGGGTACCTGAACATGTTGGATGCTTCGGGTCAGATCGTGTCACGTGATCAGGTGGATTTTGCGGCCTTTGACGAAGATACGTTTCCGTTTCATCTGAAACAGCCCCCGTCAACACGCAATGCCCTGGGCTTGGTGAAGTTTATGTTACCCAATCGCCATAACATTTACCTGCACGACACCCCGTCCAAAAGCCTGTTCGCCCGCGAAGTGCGCGCATTTAGCCATGGGTGTATTCGTCTGCAGGATCCGTTTGATTTTGGATACGCATTGTTGTCTGTCCAAAGCGGTGATCCAAAAGGCGAATTTCACCGCGCGCTGAATTCAGGTGTTGAAACCGTTATCCCGCTTGATAAACATGTCCCTGTTCATGTGATTTATCGCACGGCTGTGACGAAACCCACTGGCGGCATGACATATCGCCGCGATATCTATGGTCGCGACGCCAAGATTTTGGCGGCCCTCGTTGGGAAAGGGGTGGTAATTACACCGCTTGCGCGCTAATCCCAAAAGAAAAGGGATCCTGCCATGGCCTATAAACTCTCTGATATTGCGCGTGTGATTGATGCGGAATTACTAGGTGATGGGGAGTTGGAAATTTCCAGTGTTGCGTCCCCCGAACATGCCAGTGTGCATGACATTGCCCTTGCCATGGACCCAAAATACGCAGCCGACCTGCCCAAGGGAAAAGCGCGCTGTGCCATGTTGTGGCCGGGTGCCGATTGGAAAGGTATGGGATTACAGGCGGCCTTGGTTGCACCGCGCCCGCGCTATGCGCTGTCGGCACTATCTGCGGCGGTTGATCGTGGTCAGGGATATGCATCTGGCATTCATAAAACGGCCGTTATTGATCCAACCGCACAGATTGGTGCAAATGCTACGATCGGCCCGCTAAGTGTGATTGGCGCAAATGTGATCATCGGGAATGATGCAATCATTGGCCCGCAATGTACCATTGGTACGGGAAGTGTGATTGGACACAAGGTCTATTTGCGCGAAGGTGTCCGGATTGGCGCGGACGTGATTATCGGGGATAATTTTATTGCACAACCGGGTACGACCGTGGGGGCAGATGGATTTTCCTTTGTCACGAAAGAGGTCTCTGGCGTTGAGGTCGCACGCGACAGCCTTGGAACCACGGATATCGAAGGCAAAGGTCAAGAATGGGCACGCATTCACTCATTGGCTGGCGTTATTATTGGCGATGATGTGGAACTGGGTGCGCAGTGTTGTGTGGATCGTGGCACGGTTAAACCCACAAAAATCGGCAACGGCGTCAAAACCGATAACCTGTCACAAATCGGTCATAACGTTGTGATAGGTAATAACTGCCTGATCTGTGCCCAAGTTGGGATCGCGGGATCATCGGTTATCGGAAACAATGTGGTCCTTGGTGGACAAACAGGCGTCAGTGACAATATTTCTATCGGGGATAATGTGATTACGGGCGGCGCAACTAAGGTGCTTAGCAATGTTCCCGCAGGGCGCGTAATGCTGGGCTATCCCGCGATGAAAATGGAAACGCATATCGAATCTTATAAGGCCTTGCGCAGATTGCCGCGATTGATCCGTGACGTCGCATCCCTTCAAAAAGGTATTTTAAAGTCACCCAAGAATGACTAAATGCAAGGCAGAAAACGCCAAAAAGGATTGCCGAAATGGACGTCAAAGACAAAGTGATTGAAATCATCGCCGAACAAGCAGTTTTGGATGTGTCCGATGTTACCATGGACAGCACGCTAGAGTCGCTTGGAATTGACAGTTTGGGTTTGGTCGAAAGCATTTTCGCAATTGAAGAGGCCTTTGACATTCAGGTGCCCTTCAACGCCAACGATCCAAGCGAAAGCGATTTTGATATTTCATCTGTGGCAACGATTATCGCAGGTATCGAAAAATTAGTGGCTACACAGTCGTGAAACGTGTTGTAATCACTGGGGCAGGGACGATCAACGCACTTGGTCACAATGTCCCACAAACGCTTGAGGCGATGCGCGAGGGCCGCTGTGGTATTGGCCCGCTTGATTTTCGCGACGTGGATCGTTTGGCCATCAAAATCGGTGGTCAGGTGCGCGATTTTAATGCCGATTCTGAATTCAACCGCCAACAAATGTCCCTTTATGATCGCTTTACTCAGTTCACGTTGCGGGCTGCGAAAGAGGCGATTGGTCAATCTGGCCTGACTTTTACAGGCGACTTGGCCGCGACATCCGGCGTTGTTTTGGGAACCGCTGGCGGTGGTGTCAGCACGTGGGACGACAATTATCGCGCCGTCTACGAAGAGGGTAAAAACCGCGTACACCCATTTGTTGTTCCAAAACTGATGAACAACGCCGCGGCCAGTCATGTGTCCATGGAATTTAACTTAAAAGGACCCAGTTTTACGGTCTCCACGGCCTGTGCGTCCTCAAACCATGCTATGGCGCAGGCCTTTGCCATGGTGCGTTCGGGCATGTCCACAGCGATGATCACAGGTGGATCCGAAAGCATGCTGTGTTTTGGCGGTGTCAAAGCGTGGGAAGGCCTGCGGGTGATGTCCAAGGATGCCTGCCGCCCCTTTAGCGCCAACCGCAATGGCATGGTGCAGGGGGAAGGGGCCGCCATTTTCGTGTTTGAAGAATACGAACACGCCCGCGCGCGCGGCGCCAATATTCTGGCCGAGGTTAGCGGGTTTGCCATGACATCCGATGCCGCTGATATCGTGATGCCCTCAAAACATGGGGCAGGGCGCGCGATTGCAGGCGCATTAAAGGATGCGCGCATCAATCCAGAAGAGGTGGGATACATCAACGCCCACGGCACCGGGACGGCCGCAAATGACAAAACCGAATGCGCCGCTGTTGCGGATGTATTTGGCCGTTATGCGGATGACTTGATGATCAGTTCCACGAAATCCATGCACGGGCATTTGATTGGCGGCACGGGTGCTGTTGAATTGTTGGCGGTGATTATGGCCCTGCGCGACGGGGTCATTGCCCCCACAATCGGGTATGAAGAACCCGATCCAGAATGCGCCTTGGATGTGGTGCCCAACACCGCGCGTGAGGCACAGGTTGACGTGGCACTTAGCAATGCGTTTGCCTTTGGGGGATTGAACGCTGTGATGGCGCTGCGGGCACATCGTTAATTTCTTTTGACAAAACGCCTGCATCGGTGTCACGTGGAGCCAGTTTGAAATCAGGCCCATTCATGTCATTCATCAATTTCATCCGTACAAATGCGTCTTGGCTTGGGGCGGGGTTCTTACTGGCCTTGCTCTCCAGCTTTGGTCAGACATTTTTCATCTCTATTTTCTCTGGTGCGCTGCGCAATGAATTTGATTTAACCCATGCAGAATGGGGAGCGACATATGCCTTGGGCACCTTTAGTTCAGCTGTCGTCATGGTTTGGGCAGGGGGATTGAGCGATCATTTTCGCACGCGGTTTCTGGGTGTCTTCGTCCTTTTGGGGCTCGCGCTCAGTGCATCATTCATGATGTTAAATAACTCGGCGACACTGTTGATATTGGTGATCTTTTGTTTGCGGTTCTTTGGTCAGGGGATGGCAACACATCTGTCTGCTGTTGCCATGTCCCGCTGGTTTTCGGCGCAGCGCGGGCGCGCGCTGTCCATTGCGAATATGGGATATGCCTCGGGCGAGGCGAGCTTGCCTGTGGCATTTGTTGTTCTGTTGGCTTTCATCGAATGGCGACTTCTCTGGGGTGTTGCGGCCCTGATCGCCATTTTGGCAGCACCTGTGTTGTTTGCATTGCTGAAAACGGAACGTACACCGCAATCCATGGCCGAAAGCGATACGTCAAAGGGGATGGGACAGCGCCATTGGACCCGTGTGCAGGCGTTAAAACATCCGCTATTCTGGTTCATGGTGCCGGCGCTGTTGGGGCCACCCGCCTTTGGCACGGCCTTCTTCTTCCAACAGGTCCCGTTTGCCGAGGCAAAGGGATGGACACATTTGGAATTGGTGGCAACATTTCCATTTTACACGGTGTTTGCGATTGTCACGGCATTGGGCGCGGGCTTGATGCAGGACCGATTTGGTACACCAAAATTGATCCCCCTCTATCAAATTCCCGCAATCGCGGCATTTGCCATTTTCGGACTGTCGGTTGATCCATGGCATGTGATTGTCGGGCTATTTTTTATGGGTATGACATCGGGCGCTGTGGCCACATGGCAAAATGGGTTTTGGGCCGAATTTTATGGCACTCAACATTTGGGCGCGCTCAAGGCGATGGCGGCGGCCATTATGGTGCTGGGATCTGCGATTGGGCCCGGATTGACGGGTTGGTTTTTGGATTTCGGTATTGGACTGTCCACCCAATACCTGTGGGTTGCAGCTTATTTTGGGGTTTCAACCAGCATTATGATTATTGGTGTGCGCAGGTTTCGGGACGAGGTGCCTAGAACGCACGCGCCATGATGTAGGATGCACAGCCTTTGAGTGCTGCGAAATCATCTAGGACCAGATGCACAGAAAACTGTTTGTTAAAGGGGCCAAAGCGGCCCTTATCCCGAAAGCTATGCGCAAAGATGTCAGATGACAGATAGGGTTCAAGTGCACGTGCAACCCCGCCGATCAGATATAATCCCCCAAGGGGAAGATTTGCCAACGCCATGTCGCCATAGACAGAGCCCGCAAAACTTGCCTGTATATTGGCCACCTTGATCGCGGTATCATCGCCGTTGCCTGCCGCTTCCATAATCTGGGCCGCGGTGCGATCCCGACGGTTGTTTAGCGCGTGATCCAAGCGTTCTAATCCGCGCCCTGCCAGAAGATGTTCGTTTGATGCAAAACCTTCGATTTCTTGGATATGGGCAACAACCTCGGCCTGTTCTGCATTTGCGGCCGCAATGCGGGCGTGTCCGATTTCAGATGGGGGCACATATCGCCCCGCAGCTGTGTGAAACACAGGGGCTGCATTAAACCCCGTCCCCATGCCGATCACGATTTTCGTGTCATTGTCGCGGACCTGATGGGTGCCCGCCAAAACACAGCGCGTATCGTTTTCGTCTAACATATGCAGGGAATGGCCCTGCGCCTGTAGATCATTGATAACGCCAACCTTGGCCGATTTAGTAACTGATGAAATATCACGCGCGTCAATCACCCAATCCAGATTGGTCATTTCGGCACGATCATCTGTCACGGGTCCTGCGGCGGCGACACAAACACGGTCCAATGCGCCCACGTTCTGGTCCCCTAAATAGGTTTCAATCACGGCGGCCAAATTGGGGTAATCGGTGTTGGCGTATTTTCGAACGCGATCCGTCAATAGGGTATGCCCCTGTGTCAAGGCAATGCGCGTGTTCGTACCACCAATATCCAAGACTAGAGACAGATCGTCTGACATATCATTCCCCGTTTTTGCGTTTGGTTTATGCAGGGAC